>CAILCX010000066.1 GCA_903832775.1 uncultured Methylobacter sp.
AGCCAAAAATGGTTTGATCGGTTGTTCGTAAAAACCGGCATTAGAGAGAATGTTTACCATTACTTCATCCCCACCGAGCGCGAACGTCAGCTATCGAAAGGCTTTGAAGAGGTCGGTCGGTATGACTTGTTTCCGTTTATCCAAAGCCGACTGGATGTGCTTTGGGATACCCTGTATCAGATGATCAAACGTTTAATCATGGCATGGGTCTGGTTGCCATTCTTGATGGTTACTCTGGTGCCCTTTGCGATCGATGGACTGATTCGGCGAAAAATCAGTCAGACCAATTTCGATTATCCCAGTCCGATGGCCCATCGCTACAGTCTTTACGTGATACTGGGTGCCGTATATCTGCTGTTTATGGGTTTAACGCTACCGTTTCCTGTGCCACCGCAATCAATACCGGTGGGTATCTTTATTGTGGCTATTGCGCTTAATGTGATATTTGCCAATACACAGAAACGGGTTTAAGCTGCTTTAGATATTAAGAAGACTAGGAAAGTACATTAAGATTTACGTTAGTTTACTTTTAACTAATAAAGTAAACTAAATGCTTTCTAGGTTTACTTTATCAGTTAAATGTCGGGCAAAAATGATTCAATTAGAAAACTACAATTCCGGACACATTGAACGGGGAGCGGGGGGCTATAACTATTTTGTACCCTCTGATATTAACGGTCAATGGTGCTGGAATAATCCAGAAATCAATGCGCTATTGGAAAAAGCAGCCATAAAATTGGGCGAGCTTAATTCATTTGCCCGCTTGGTTCCGAATATCAATTTGTTTATCCAATTACATGTGACCAAAGAAGCGGTGGTTTCCAGCCGCATTGAAGGCACACAAACTAAAATAGACGAGGCTTTACTGACTGAGGAAGATGTTGCACCTGAGCGGCGTAACGATTGGAAAGAGGTCAATAATTATATAAAAGCACTTAATCAAGCAATTATCGAATTAGAAAACCTGCCAATTTCTTCCCGTTTGATTAAGAAAACGCACGCCATCTTATTAGACAGCGTTAGAGGCGAACACAAACAGCCAGGCGAGTTCCGCATAAGCCAAAACTGGATTGGCGGAAGCAGTCCTGGGGATGCGGTTTTTGTGCCGCCGCATCATCAGTATGTTGACCGTTTGATGGGCGATCTGGAAAAACTGCTACATAATGATCAAATAGCCGTGCCAGACCTTATTCGGGTTGCCATAGCCCATTATCAGTTTGAAACCATACACCCTTTTTTAGATGGAAACGGCAGAATTGGGCGTTTGCTCATCACGCTGTTTTTGGTGGATAGTAAGATTTTAGAAAAGCCTTTGCTCTATCTTTCCAGTTATTTTGAGCGGGACAAAAGCTTGTACTACGATAATTTGACGTTTGTACGAACCAAAAATGATATGACACAATGGCTTAAATACTTTTTGGTAGGCATAGCAGAAACAGCGACGCAAGCGACCGAAACCCTTTCGCAAGTGTTAAAGCTAAAAACAGATCTGGAACAACAAATTATTCAGACTTTTGGTCGTAAAAGCCATTCAGCAAGCACCTTACTACAACAATTGTTTGTCAATCCAATAACAGATGTCAATAAGGTAACCGCTATTTGTAATCTGAGTAAAAAAGCGGCTAATGATTTGGTCTCTGATTTTGTTAATGCCAACATTCTAAAAGAAATGACCGGGCAAACACGAAACCGCGTTTTTGTATTTGATAACTATGTAAATCTTTTTTAATTTAGTGTCCAATGGGTACGCTAAAACAAAGAAACTTGAATTTACTCAAAAGCAGTCGGCCATACTGAGCAAAATAAAGGTTAGTCGACTGACAAAAATCGACCCTTAAGAGACATTG
>CAILCX010000067.1 GCA_903832775.1 uncultured Methylobacter sp.
ATTCCCATTCAATCGTTGCTGGCGGTTTTCCAGAGATGTCGTAAGCAACACGCGAAATACCAGGCACTTCATTGATTATGCGACGGGAAATCAAATCTAGAAACTCGTAAGGCAGATGCGCCCAGCGAGCAGTCATAAAATCGATGGTTTCAACTGCACGAATGGCAATCACATAATCATAACGCCGACCGTCGCCCATCACTCCGACCGACTTGACCGGCAAAAATACCGCAAACGCCTGACTGACCTTGTCGTAAAGATCATGACGATAAAGTTCTTCAATAAAAATGGCATCGGCCTGGCGTAATAAATCAGCAAATTCTTTTTTAACTTCGCCTAAAATTCTGACGCCTAAACCTGGTCCCGGAAACGGATGGCGATAAACCATATCCGCCGGCAAGCCCAACTCCACACCGAGTTTTCTGACTTCATCCTTAAACAGTTCGCGCAATGGCTCGACCAATTTTAAGGTCATATTTTCCGGTAAACCACCTACATTGTGATGCGACTTGATCAAATGAGCTTTACCGCTTTTGGAACCTGCTGACTCAATCACATCCGGATAAATCGTGCCTTGCGCCAACCATTTTGCATCGGTTATTTTTGAGGCTTCTTCGTCAAAAATGTCGATAAACAAACCGCCGATAATTTTGCGTTTTTGTTCCGGATCGGTGATGCCTCTCAAAGCGTCCAAATAGCGCTGTTCGGCATTTACCCGAATCACTTTAACGCCCATGTGCTCGGCAAATGTCGCCATCACCTGATCGCCTTCACGCAAACGTAGCAAGCCGGTATCTACAAAAACACAGGTTAACTGGTCTTTAATGGCCTTATGTAGCAACGCCGCAACCACTGACGAATCAACGCCGCCGGACAAACCCAACACCACGTGATCGGTGCCAACTTTATTACGCACTGCCTGAATGCTATCTTCAATGATATTACTGGAGGTCCATAATGCTTCACAACCACAAATTTCCAGCACAAACCTCGACAAAATCCGTCCACCTTGTTTGGTATGCGTGACCTCGGGATGAAACTGCAAACCGTAAAAGCCTTTGTCATCATTGGCAATACCTGCAATCGGTGCGCCGTCTGAACTGGCAATCAGGTTAAAACCGGCCGGCAAATCAACAACCCGATCGCCGTGGCTCATCCAGACATCCAGCAAGCCAAAACCTTCCGGAGACAAATGATCTTCTATACCAGTCAGTAATTTTGAATGCCCGCGCGCCCTGATTTGTGCATAGCCAAATTCGCGATGATCCGAGCTTTCGACCTTGCCGCCCAATTGCTCGGTCATGGTTTGTAAACCGTAGCATATGCCCAATACTGGAATACCTAACTCGAATACACAAGCCGGCGCTCGTGGCGTATCACCGCTGGTGACTGTCTCGGGACCACCGGACAATATGATGCCGTTAGGCGCGAAGCTTTTAACTTGGTCTTCGGAGCAGTCACAGGAATAAATTTCGCAATAAACACCGATTTCACGAATGCGTCGCGCAATGAGTTGAGTGTATTGTGAGCCAAAATCCAAGATCAGGATTTTATGTGTATGGATGTTTGAGGAGTTTTGTTTCACGATAGAGGTCTTTTAGATCTGGCAAAAGGTTTAAGACGAAAGGTTCAAGGCGAAAGGCGGGGGTGTTGAAGTCCAGGTATACTCACCTTTCATCTTTCATCTTTTACCTTTCGCCTAAAAAATCATTCCATCCGGTAATTGGGCGCTTCTTTGGTAATGGTTACATCATGCACATGGCTTTCTCTCATTCCGGCACTGGTTACACGCACAAACTGCGCTTTTTCATGCATCATGACGATATTTTGACTGCCGGTATAACCCATACTCGCACGAATCCCGCCCAACAATTGATGAATAACCGCCAGTAAACTGCCTTTGTAGGGTACGCGGCCTTCGATGCCTTCCGGAACCAATTTTTCTGTTGAATCGGTTTCTTCCTGAAAATAACGGTCACTGGAACCTTGTTGTTGGGACATCGCACCTAACGAACCCATGCCGCGATAGGATTTATAAGATCGGCCCTGAAACAATTCAACTTCGCCCGGAGCTTCTTCGGTTCCGGCAAATAGACCACCCAACATCACCGCATGCGCACCCGCCGCCAAGGCTTTAGCAACATCGCCGGAATAACGAATCCCGCCATCGGCAATCAATGGCACGCCCGTTCCTTTCAGTGCTTCTGCAACATTACTGACCGCAGTGATTTGCGGCACGCCGACACCGGCAATAATACGCGTTGTACAAATAGAACCGGGACCTATGCCCACTTTAACGCCATCAGCACCGGCCTCAACCATCGCTAATGCCGCTGCGGCCGTGGCAATATTGCCACCGATAACCTGTACGTCAGGATAATTTTGCTTGACCCAGCGTACTCGGTCCAACACGCCTTGAGAATGGCCATGGGCGGTATCAACGATAATCACATCCACACCGGCAGCAACCAGTGCGGCAACCCGCTCTTTGGTACCAACTCCGGTTCCGATTGCTGCGCCAACGCGTAACTGCTCTTGTGCATCTTTACAGGCTAGCGGGTAATCTTTAGCTTTCTGAATATCTTTAACCGTTATCATGCCGCACAAATGAAAATCGTCATTTACTACCAACACTTTTTCTATACGATGTTTGTGCAGCAGAGCAATGACTTCTTTGCGATCAGCATTTTCATTAACCGTCACCAAACGTTCTTTGGGGGTCATGACTTTTGAAACCGGCTCGTCGTAGCGTGTTTCAAAACGCAAATCACGACTGGTGACAATACCGACCAACTCTGCACCATTGACGACAGGGACTCCGGAAATATTTTTGGAACGGGTTAGTTTGATAACGTCCCGAATGCTCACATCCGGCGTTACCGTAATGGGGTCTTTAATAACGCCACTTTCATATTTTTTAACGCTACGCACTTCACGCGCCTGTTGCTCAACGGTCATATTCTTATGAATAATGCCGATACCACCTTCCTGTGCAATCGCTATCGCCAATCGGGCTTCGGTAACAGTATCCATCGCCGCCGCAACCAACGGAATATTAAGCGTAATGCCCCGCGTCAACTGGGTCTTCATTTCTACGTCGCGTGGCAGCACTGTCGAGTGCGCAGGCACTAATAAAACGTCATCAAACGTGAGCGCTTCCTGAAGAATTTGCATAAACCACACCTTAAACCAGTGAAAATAACCGCGAATTATACATTGCATGAGGGGGGGAGTGCGAATTTAACCCATGCTTTGTTGATTTTTTGGATAAAAAAACGAGTAAGGTTAGTGATTCTAACTATCAGGGTTATGATCTTGGATTGTTGTAAGTGTTTGGACTTAGATTTTCTTAAGTTTATATGCTTCCAACTCGGTAAGTCCCAATTTCTGGCACCGCATGTTGTCGTAAATTTGGTGCAATACGCTATCGCTATGGCACCCTACAAACCAAACTCCGCAAATAGTGAGAGAGGCACACCCTACCAGAAAATAAATTTATTTTTTCGCCGCTTGAATTTTTAGCAACGCCTGCCTCTTACTTTTAGCACGCTCCGCTTTTTCTGCTTCTTCTCTTTCCTTGCGCAAACAACGCGCCTCATACCGACGTTTTGCCAAAGCCGACTTTTGTGTCCGACTTTGTTCAGCGTTGTTGTCGGGTAAGGGTTTCATGACGATACAATCGACCGGACAAGGTGCTAGGCACAATTCACAACCGGTACATTCCGGGGCAATGACCGTGTGCATGAATTTTGCCGCACCTACTATGGCGTCGACTGGACAGGCAGCGATACATTTAACGCAACCAATACAATCCTGCTCGATGATAAAAGCAACACTTGGCGGTTTCTGGATACCAAATTGGGTATTAAACGCTTTAACAGGTACACCCAATAAATTGGCCAAATCACGTATACCCTCGTCACCACCCGGCGGGCACTGGTTAATGTCTGCAAGACCCGCAACGATTGCCTCGGCGTAAGGACGGCAACCAGGGAAGCTACATTGGCCGCATTGGGTCTGCGGTAATAATTGATTTATTTGATCGATCAAAACGGGACTCAAGTGAAAATGTACATAGTCCCCACGCTCCAGCGTAGGAATTCAAACCTAAACGCTCCAGCGTTACGGGACGGTGGAGCCTCTAACTTCACCGCTACCACGGCAGTGCATGGAAAAAATAAACATCAGCTACTTAACCCGCATTCCCGGCTGGGCGCCTTCATCCGGAGTCAAAACCCAAATATCCTTGCCGCCCGGACCTGCAGCCAACACCATGCCTTCGGAGATACCAAAACGCATTTTTCTTGGCGCAAGATTAGCAATAACCAGGGTAAGTTTCCCTTCCAAATCTTCCGGTTGATAGGCCGATTTAATCCCAGCAAAGATATTGCGCGTCTCATCACCTATGTCTACAGTCAATTGCAATAATTTGTCCGCGCCTTCGACATGCTCGGCTTTGATAATTCTGGCAATGCGTAAATCTAGCTTGGCAAAATCTTCAAATTCGATAGTATCAGCGATAGGCTCGCATTGTTTCACTTGAGGAAGTTCGGGCTCCACAGTTTTTTCAAGATTTTCTTTGGATGCGGTAACGATTGCTTCAATCTTGTCAGCTTCAACCCTGGTCATCAGAGGTTTGAACTCATTGATCGCATGACTTAACAAAGGACTGACATCAACCGGCCAGGCTTGAGATGGAATATTTAAAAAGCTTTCTGCATTCCCTGCCAAAACCGGAAGTACCGGCTTCAAATAAACAGCCAGCAGCCTGAATAAATTAAGTCCCATGGAGCAAACTTCATGCAATTCTGCTTCTTTGCCTTCTTCCTTGGCGATCAGCCAGGGTTTTTTCTCATCGATATATTGATTGGCTTTATCGGCCAGCGCCATAATTTCGCGCATGGCTTTACCGAATTCGCGGGCTTCATAAAGTTCGGCGATTTGCGTATTGGCCGCAACAAATTCAGCGAATAATGCCGGTTCGGCACACTGCTCGGACAGCTGGTTGTCAAAACGTTTGGCGATAAACCCGCTGCAACGACTGGCGATGTTAACCACTTTTCCAACCAGATCGGAATTAACCCGCTGGCTGAAATCGTCAAAATTCAAATCAAGATCATCAACCCCGGCACTGAGTTTTGCAGCAAAATAATAACGTAAATATTCCGGGTTCAGATGCTCCAGATAGGTTCGGGCTTTAATAAACGTGCCACGCGACTTGGACATTTTTTCGCCGTTCACGGTCAAAAATCCGTGCGCAAAAATGGCGCTGGGGGTTCTGAAATGGGCCCCGCTCAACATTGCCGGCCAGAATAAGGCGTGGAAATAAATAATGTCTTTGCCAATAAAATGATACAACTCGGCGTCGCTATTTTTGGACCAGAATTCATTAAAATCCAGCCCCTGCTTGTCACACAGATTCTTAAAACTGGCCATGTAGCCAATCGGCGCATCCAGCCAAACATAAAAGTATTTGCCGGGCGCATCGGGAATTTCAAAACCAAAATATGGGGCATCGCGGGAAATATCCCACTGTTGCAACCCGCCATCCAGCCATTCGGCCAATTTGTTACGAACTTCCGGTTGCAAATGTCCGGCATGGGTCCAGTCGCGCAACATCTCGCTAAAATTAGCCAGATCGAAAAAATAATGCACAGAATCTTTGGCAATAGGCTTTGCACCCGAAATTGCGGAAACCGCATTTTTCAGTTCTGTGGGAGAATACGTTGCGCCACAGGCTTCACAGCTATCGCCATATTGATCCAGTGCGCCACATTTTGGACATTCCCCTTTGATAAAGCGATCCGACAAAAACATGTTCTTAACCGGATCAAAAGCCTGAGTAATGCTGCGTGAACTGATATGTCCGGCATCGCGCAGACGTTCGTAAATCAGCGTTGAGTAGGCTTTATTTTCTTCGGAATGGGTGCTGTGATAATTATCGAACGCCACACCGAACTCGGTAAAATCGGCCAGATGTTCTTTCCAGACTTGGGCAATCAATTGTTCCGGACTAATGCCCTCTCGATCTGCCCTAAGCATGATAGGTGTGCCGTGCGTATCATCGGCGCAAACGTAATAGCAAAGGTTGCCGCGCTGCTTCTGAAAACGTACCCAGATATCGGTTTGAATATATTCAACCAGATGACCCAGATGAATAGGGCCGTTGGCATAAGGCAGAGCGCTGGTAACGAGAATTTTTCTATCTGACATAATCTAAAAGTTCTAACAATTCGTTGGCAAAATCATTTGGATATTATGGCATAAAACAAACACAATCTGCGATTATTGGAAAATCTCAATATTTGGCTCGGCCTCTCCTGTTTGCTGAGCGTTACAGCCTAATAAAGTGCAATATTCGATCGAAATCGGTAAACTTCTCGCTAATCCCTGATTATTAGCCAGGCACAATTTATTTATATTTACGGAGTATGTGCATGATGAATATCGAAAAAGCTGATGTAGAAGATCTTCTGCGCACATTTATCGACCCCAATAATGGAAACGATCTGGTTTCTGCAAAAGCTGTTAAGTCCATCACTATAGCAGGAGCTGTGCTTAGCGTTAAACTGGAACTAGGCTATCCGGCCAAAAGCTATATCGACGAACTCAAAGCAGCGGTTGAAGAACACCTTAAATCGCTGCCCGGATTAGATGCAGTCAACGTTGAAGTCAATGTAAAAATCGTTTCCCATGCCGTACAACAGGCCTTAAAACCGTTGCCAAACGTCAAAAACATTATTGCAGTAGCGTCCGGAAAAGGCGGCGTCGGCAAATCGACAACGGCGGTCAATCTGGCTCTGGCTTTGGCCGCAGAAGGCGCCAATGTGGGCATTTTGGATGCAGATATTTACGGTCCCAGCATACCGATGATGCTCGGTCTTTCCGGCTATCCGGAAAGCAAAGATAATAAAACCATGATGCCTAAAATTGCTTTTGGCATACAAACCATTTCGATCGGTTATTTGATCGAAGCCGATCAACCGATGATCTGGCGTGGCCCGATGGTAACCACGGCTTTACAGCAATTGCTTAAAGACACCAATTGGGACAATCTTGATTATCTGGTCATTGATTTACCCCCAGGCACCGGCGACATTCAATTGACTTTGTCGCAACAAATTCCGGTTAGTGGCGCGATTATCGTGACTACGCCTCAGGACATAGCGCTGATTGATGCCCAACGCGGCTTGGGGATGTTCGAAAAAGTCAACGTGCCTGTTTTAGGTCTGGTTGAAAACATGAGCCTGCATATTTGTAGCAACTGTGGTCATGAAGAAGCTATTTTTGGCGAAGGTGGCGGACTTGCGATGGCTGACCGCAACAGAATAGAGTTTCTGGGTTCTTTACCTTTGGATATCAACATTCGTAAATTTGCCGATGGAGGAACGCCGACTGTGATTGCTGACCCGGAAGGACGCTCAGCGCAAATATACAAACAAATAGCGCGTAAAACAGCAGCACGACTAGCTTTAAAGGCAAAGGATTTCACCACCAAATTCCCCAATATCGTCGTGCAGAACACTTAAAAAGCGGGTCCAAAATCGAAGGCTCAAGGCGAAAGAACAAAACCATTTCTTTTGCCTTTTGTCTTTCATCTTGAACCTAACTCCTCTTCTGTGTAAAAATTAAATCATATAAAACATTGGATATTTAACATTTCATGAGCATTAAATCGGACAAGTGGATACGCCGCATGGCGCAAGAACAAGGCATGATCGAACCGTTTGAAAGCGGTCAGGTCAGAGATTCAGAGCGCGGCCGAGTCATTTCCTACGGTACTTCCAGTTATGGTTATGATGTGCGTTGCTCTGACGAGTTCAAGATTTTCACCAACATCAATTCTGCCATCGTCGATCCAAAAGACTTTGATTCCAACAGTTTTGTCGATGTTAAATCTGATGTCTGCATTATTCCCCCTAACTCGTTTGCCTTGGCCAGAACGGTTGAGTTTTTTAGAATTCCGCGTGACGTATTAACGATTTGTCTGGGCAAATCCACCTATGCAAGATGCGGCATCATCGTCAATGTAACGCCTTTGGAACCGGAGTGGGAAGGTCATGTGACGCTGGAATTTTCCAACACTACAACATTACCAGCAAAAATCTATGCCAACGAAGGTGTTGCACAAATGCTGTTTTTTGGTGGTGACGAGGTTTGCGAAACGTCTTATAAAGACCGGGGCGGCAAGTATCAGGGACAAACTGGTGTTACCTTGCCGAAGGCATAAGATATTAATATTTAGAAAAATAGAACACTGATTTTGACCGATAGCCGCTGACAAATACGACATCACCTAAAAAATGAAATACATACAATCAGTCTTTTCGTGTTCTATTACAAAGTTTGGTGTCACCAAACTATTGAATCTTTAACGGCATCGGCAACGTAACCGGCGGCAGTTGCACAAAAAATCCTTTATCCTTTAAAGCCGCCATAACTTTCTCGGCATCTTCCCTTGCCAACCTGCGTTCTGGTGTCAACTCCAACTCCATTACAAATTCAATTTTGCCAAATCTGATAAATAACGCTTCCGGCACTTTTGAAAAATCGTCTTTTTTATCAATATACAAATAAAGATGTTCTTTTTTCGAGCTTTTATATATAAAACACAGCATAACGTCAGTCAAGATCCGGAATCAAAGCGGTTATTCTAACCATTTTTGATTAGAATGTTCTTTTGTTAACGTGATTAAATAATGCAAATGGATAAATACTCTGTCACACCCGCTGATTTCTTTAAAAAAGCTTGTTTATTTGAAGCGGCGTTAATTCTGGTCGCAATGATTTTAGGCTGGATTGCACATATCGATCCTTTTGAAAATTTGCATTTCTCGGAAACGGCCATTGCTTATGGTGCGATAGGCACTCTGCCTTTGTTTTTGCTTTTTTTATTTATGGAGCAAATTCAGACTGAGTCGGTAGTCAGGATTAAAAAATTACTGCTTGATACTTTGGGTCCCGGTTTACGTCATTGCCACTGGACCGATTTATTGGTTCTTTCTGCAATTGCCGGCTTTTCGGAGGAACTTTTGTTTCGTGGCGTTATCCAACCCTGGCTGGAATCATCCTGGGGAATAGCGGTTGGACTGGTCGCCAGCAATATAATCTTCGGACTTGCGCATGCCGTAACGCCACTTTATGCTGTTATTGCATCTCTAGTCGGAATATATTTAAGTTTGTCACTGGATTATGGCGGTGAAAGGAATTTATTATTGCCAATAATTATCCACGGCTTTTACGATTTTCTGGCCTTTGTCGTGCTTATGCGCGCCTATCGGGCAAGTAATTTAAAAATCTAAAGCATTAACTTTCTATTTGTTTTCCAGATTCATTCAACTTAAATCGGATGGTCACAACATGCAATATAAAGATTATTACAAAATCATGGGGCTCGCCAGAAACGCCACCCAAGATGAAGTAAAGCGTGCCTATCGTAAACTGGCACGAAAATATCATCCTGATGTCAGCAAGGAACCCAACGCGGAAGCCAAGTTCAAAGAACTGGGCGAATCATACGAGGTACTAAAGGATCCACAAAAAAGAGCCGCTTACGATAAGCTTGGTACCAACTGGAAAGCAGGCGAGGAGTTCAGACCGCCACCCAACTGGGATGAAGGCTTCGAATTTAAGGGCGGCGGTTTTACAGGCACAGACTCCAGCGCCTTTAGTGACTTTTTTGAACAATTATTCGGACACGCAGGATTCAGCCAAGCCAATTGCGGGGCGCAAGGTTTTGCTACACGGGGTCAGGACAGCCACGCAAAAATTTATATTAATCTGGAAGACAGTTTTCTGGGGGCTACACGCAATATCTCCTTAAGTGCACCAGAAATTGATGCGCATGGCAACGTACAGCTTAAACACCGAAGCCTGAACATCAAAATCCCCAAAGGCATTAAACCCGGCCAACACATCAGACTCACAGGACAGGGCGAACCGGGTTCAAGCGGCAAAGCCGGTGATCTCTTGCTTGAAATTGCTTTTAACAAACACGCTCTGTACCGCGTTTCCGAAACTGATATTTATCTGGAACTTCCCGTTACACCGTGGGAAGCAGTTTTGGGTGCAACGATAAAAGTACCTATGCCGGACGGGAATATTGATCTAAAAATCCCTCCCAATTCCCATCAAGGCACAAAACTGCGGCTAAAAGACCGTGGACTTCCAGCTAAAACGCCGGGGGATTTTTTTGTAGTTCTGCAGATCGCTCTACCACCAGCAAACACTGAGCGCGCCAAAGCCGCCTACAAAAACCTGCAACATGAACTTGATTTTAATCCACGCCTGACACTAGGGGTAAAACGACTATGAAATCACAAGACTTAATGCCGGTTCATACCGGTGCCGTTATTGAAGATGATGTCCTGACTTTGGGGCAACTGTGTCACGCTTGCGGCGTTCATGCCGACTGGATAGTCAGCCTGGTTGAAGAAAGCATTATTGAACCGCAAGGCGAGGCAATTCATGTTTGGCATTTTACAGGCGCCAGCCTGGTGCGGGTACGTTCAGCCTTAAGGTTGCAGCGTGACCTTGGGCTTAATTTGCCCGGCATCGCACTGGTGCTTGACTTGATGGAAGAGCTGAATACCTTGCGGGCTCAACGTAAAACAAATTGATTTTCTGCCGGGTTGAGTTGAATTGTCCTCAGCCCTGACTTACAAAAACTTAAGTCAGGAATATTAAATTCATATTAAGAAATTCGCTCTGCTTATTTCATTGTCATTCCTATGCTACTATTCGGTTATCATTAATCTTATAGAAGACAAATATGAAAGCAGATATTGGTTTAATCGGTTTGGCGGTCATGGGACAAAATTTGGTTCTCAACATGAACGACCACGGTTTTAAAGTAGCAGTTTATAACCGCACCACCAGCACCGTCGATGAGTTTTTGGATGGACCGGCAAAGGGCACCCAAATTATCGGTACTCACTCACTTGAACAACTGATTGAAAGTCTGCAAACACCACGTATTGTCATGTTGATGGTTAAAGCCGGTGAGGTTGTTGATCAATATATCGACAAATTAATCCCTCTATTAGCCACTGGGGATATCATTGTTGATGGCGGTAACTCACTCTTTACCGACACCAATCGCCGCACCACTGCGCTTAATGAAAAAAATATTAACTACATTGGCACCGGTGTTTCCGGCGGCGAAGAAGGCGCAAGACACGGGCCGTCGATTATGCCGGGTGGCAACAAAGATGCCTGGCCTACCGTTAAACCTATTTTTCAGGCAATTAGCGCTCAGGTTAACGGCGATCCTTGCTGCGAATGGGTTGGTGATAATGGCGCGGGGCATTATGTCAAGATGGTGCATAACGGCATTGAATACGGCGACATGCAATTAATCTGCGAAGCCTATCAATTGCTCTCGGAAGGCCTGGGTTTAAACGCCGATGAAATGCACGCGATCTTTACCGAATGGAACCAAGGCGACTTAAGTTCTTATCTCATTGAAATAACGTCCAATATCCTGGCTTATAAAGATGAAGACGGCCAACCTCTAGTAGATAAAATTCTCGATACTGCCGGTCAAAAAGGCACCGGCAAATGGACCGGCATTAATGCGCTAGATTTGGGCATTCCGTTGACCTTGATCGGTGAATCAGTATTTGCACGTTGTTTGTCAGCTCAAAAAGAAGAACGCGTCAAAGCTGCTCAAGTGTTGCCAAAACACCAACAAGCCTTTACCGGTGACAAACAAGCCATGATTAACGCCATACGTGATGCCTTGTATGCCGCCAAGATTATTTCTTATGCGCAAGGTTTTCGCTTGATGCGCGAAGCCTCTAAAGAATATAACTTGTCCCTCAATTATGGTGAGATCGCTTTGATGTGGCGTGGCGGTTGTATCATTCGCAGCCAGTTTTTAAATGATATCAAACAGGCTTACAAAGCAAATCCTGAACTGGAAAATCTGCTGCTTGCCGATTTTTTTGTCGATGCAATGAAACAGGCTGATGCAGGCTGGCGTAAAGCCGTCATTTTAGGCATCGAGCTAGGCATTCCTACTCCTGCATTCTCTTCGGCTTTAGCGTATTACGATGGCTACCGCACTGAAAGATTACCCGCCAATTTGTTACAGGCACAACGGGACTATTTTGGCGCCCATACTTACGAACGCACCGACAAACCCAGAGGTGAGTTTTTTCATACCGACTGGACCGGACATGGCGGCAAAACGGCTTCTTCTACTTATACGGTTTAATTTTTAAGAAAACCAATCGTGGGAGCAACGCTGGCGATGCTCCCACGAAGAATATTTCTATAACTACCGAGTCCTCAATTATGAATGCTGACCCCTGTACTTACGTTATTTTTGGTGCCACAGGAAATCTGTCCCGAATTAAATTAATGCCCGCGCTGTATCATCTTGATGCTGCGGGCCGACTTCCTGTTGGCACCCGTATTCTCGCCATAGGCCGGAGATCCTGGGATCAGCAAAAATGGCTGAGTGAAGTCAGAGAGATGGTTGTTGCAAAATCCAGAGACGAATTTGATGAGGCCATTTTTCAGCGTTTCAGCGATCGTCTTCAATATCATCAAGGCGATATTCAGCAGCCTGAATGTTATTCAGAACTTGCGGATCTCCTAAACGAAAAAAACAACTTCCCCAAAAATATCGCTTTTTATCTGTCAATTAGTCCCTCGGACTTTGGCACGGTCATGGAGATGTTAAGTAACAATCAATTATTTGCTGAAGACTACGGTTGGCGTCGGGTTATTATAGAAAAACCGTTCGGTTATGATCTGGATAGCGCCCAAGCCTTGCAAAAACGCATCAGTAACTATCTGACCGAAGAGCAAATTTACCGCATTGACCATTACCTCGGTAAAGGCATGGTACAAAACGTTCTGGTATTTCGCTTCGCCAATGTCATGCTCGAACCATTATGGAATCGAAATTATATCGACCATATTCAAATCACTCATTCTGAAGAAATCGGCATCGACAGCCGGGGCGATTATTACAATGGGGCAGGGGCCATGCGCGACATGCTGCAAAGCCATCTGTTGCAATTGCTGACCTTGGTAACGATGGAACCTCCAGCGTCTATGGAAGCCGAATCACTGCGCGATGAAAAAGTGAAGGTTTTAAAATCTATCCGCCCCATTCCCAAAGAAGCCGTGCATGGTCACGCTTTTCGCGGTCAGTATGCCCAAGGTCATGTTAAAGGCGAAAAGGTCAATAGCTATTTGCAGGAAGACAATGTACCCGCCAACAGCACTACTGAAACCTACGCATCAATGAAATTGTTTGTCGATAACTGGCGTTGGCGTGGTGTGCCGATGTATTTACGTACCGGCAAACGGTTGGCCAAAGCGCAATCGACTATTTCCATTTGTTTTCGTCATCCGCCACTACAGTTTTTCAGAGGCACTAATGTACAATGCATGACCCAGAACTGGATTTTATTGGGCATCCAACCTGAAGAATGTATTCGTATCGAAATGACCGTCAAAGAACCGGGTCTGGAAATGAGTACACGCACCAGCAGTCTGGATGCCAGTTTCCGTAATGAAGACGAAAAAGCCATCGACGCTTATGAGGATTTGTTGCTGGATGTACTTAAAGGCGACCGATCTTTATTTTTGCGCTTTGATGAAGTCGAATACGCCTGGCGCATCGTTGATCCAATCCTGCAAACCTGGGCAATTGAGCGCGACTTCATTGCCACGTATCCGGCCGGTTCCTGGGGACCTGAAGACAGTCGCTTATTTGAAAAAAGTTCCCAATCCTGGCGCAGTTCCTTAACACCGGAGTGTAAATAAATGCATCATAACCGCCGTTGGCACCATCTGGAATCGGCCGATCAAGTCGCTTTGGCCGCTTATCAACAAATCATAAACGCTGCCGAGCGAGCCATTGCCGAACACGGTACTTTTAAACTGGTTTTGGCCGGCGGCAGCACGCCAGAAAAAGTCTATCGTTTATTAGCCGAAACTGATGCAGACTGGGCTAACTGGTTCATCTATTACGGCGATGAACGTTGTTTGCCAATTGATCATGCTGACAGAAACAGCCTGATGGCAAGTTCGGTTTTTTTAAGCAGAGTGTCTATTCCTGAGGCGCAGATTTTTACCATTCCAGCTGAACTCGGCCCAGAACAGGGTGCACAGCAATATCGCCCCATCGTAGCCAGCGCTCTGCCGTTTGATATGGTGTTGCTGGGCATGGGCGAAGATGGCCATACCGCCAGTTTGTTTCCTGGCCATGTGCACGTAAAAGAAGAATTGACCCATGCCGTTTATAACTCTCCCAAACCGCCATCGGAGCGGGTTTCCATCAGCGCTGACGCTTTAAGCAATACTCAAGAACTAATTTTCCTGATCACCGGCGCCAATAAACAGGATGCAGTCAAAAGCTGGCGTTCAGGTGAGGATTTACCGATTGCGACCATAGTGCCTAAATACCCTGTTGATATTTATATTGATAGTGATGCTTGTAAACCCTAGGTTGTTATGCATAGCAAACTGTCAATCCACCTTTAAAGTTTAGGTGGATTGAGTAAAGGCGAACCCTACCATCGAAAATTTCCATCTTGAAACCTTAGCCCAATGACCATCGGCAAACTCTATATTATTTCCGCGCCCTCCGGTGCAGGCAAAACCAGTCTCGTTAAACACCTGATTGTAGATGTGCCTGACCTGACGGTCTCAATCTCCCATACTACTCGCCAAATGCGCCCAGGCGAAACCCATGGCCTGGACTATTACTTTTTGAGCACCGAAGAGTTTCAACTCATGCAAACCAAGGGCGCGTTTCTTGAACATGCCCAGGTTTTTGATAACTTCTACGGCACAGCGCAGCAAACCGTAGCAGCCAATTTAAATCAGGGAAAGGATGTGATTCTGGAAATAGACTGGCAGGGTGCTGAACAAATAAAAAAACTGCTACCGAAATGTTTATCCATTTTTATCCTGCCGCCCTCGACCGAAGTCTTATTGCAACGGCTAAGAAAACGGGGTCAGGATGATGAACAGATCATCGCCAGAAGAATGCGCGACGCCGTTACCGAAATCAGCCATCATGCCGAATTTGATTATTTGGTCGTCAATGATGACTTTGCGCTGGCACTAACTGAGTTAAAGAGCATCATTATTGCCAATCGATTAACCCTGCAAAGGCAAGCTAATAGATTGCAGCCGTTGCTAGCGTCCCTGCTGCAATAGACGGCAGTCTTGTTATGCCGGTTTTATTTTAAATATTCAGCAGAATTGAGTTGTGGCGAATAGCTGTAAAGACAATAATCGACAGTTTCTGCCAACGTACCTTTTACTCACGGTAAACTTCAGACAGGTTCTGTAATTCCAAATAGCTTTCAATGCTGTGTTACCAGTGCTTTTGCCAGGCCTTTCGATCCTGAGGTGCCTGGCACTGAAGTTGAAGACGAATTCTGCGAATCATATCTACCCCAATGTTTGACGATTTTTGGTATGGAGCCAAAAAATCTTGTGTCAAAAATAGCGACACGCTTGCCCCTTAAAATCTCTCTTTTCACTAATTTAAAGGTAAACGATTTTTTAATACAATTTTTTAATACAATAGGAGTAATTCTATCCATACAAACACCTACATTTATCACCTTATACTTTCATCCCGGGTTACCTGAATAAATAATAAATCTTGCATACGTTATTTCATTTCAATCCATAAAAAAACAGTAAAATTTAACGTTTAATATTTAGCCATTTAATTTTCCCTATAATTTTTACAAAAAACCAAGCCCATTACTGATAGCTTAAAATGTATTTTTCGATAATTTTCATCTATTCAGATCAGCACGCAAATAATTCAATTATTTCTATCTTTTCAATGTTATTCTCGTCAGGCTATATTAGAATAGTGATGATAAGAAGTAACTTTTAAGGATTTTATCCATATGACAAACTCATTACCAGAGGAGCACTTACTAAAACGCAGCTTTATTACATCGCTGTTCACCATCATTTTGGTTATTGGTATTTCAGAGTTACTTGTCATGTTGTTGCTTGAAGAAATCAAGTGCCAGGGTATCTCTTTAACGCCTATTCAGGCTTCCACTTTGGACTCCGTGCTTCTGACCTCGCTTAGCGCGCCTTTATTATGGTGGTTCGCCGTACGCCCACTGATCACCAGAATAGTGAACAAGCAAACTAATGCCGCCGAACAAGCCAGACTGGATTCAGAGTTACGGACTACCCAACTTAATTCCATACTGGATACGGCTGCTTGTGCAATCATAACCACCGATAAAACCGGCACTATCCAAAGCTTTAATAAAGCGGCTGAGAAAATTTTTGGTTACAACGCTAATGAAATCATAGGCCATAACGTCAAATGTTTAATGCCCTCGAAAATCGCTTCCAAGCACGATAGCTATATTCAAAATTATCTGGACACCAATATTTCCAATATTATCGGTAATCCACGTGAAGTGGAGGGCCAAAATAAAAATGGCGCATTTTTTCCAATCTTGGTAAGAATTAACCCCATGAGAATCGAAGGAGAACTGTTTTTTTCTGCTTTAATTGACGACATCAGCGAAACTAAAATACTCCAAGCACAGCTTGTACAAGCCCAAAAACTGGAAGCCATCGGCCAGTTAGCTTCTGGCATAGCCCATGAAATTAACACGCCCATCCAATACATTGGCGACAATCTCTCGGCATTGAAAGAAAACTTTGCCGACCTCATCGCTTATCAGCAAGACTTACAAAATTTTTCGGATGATCATTTAAGTTCCAAACTCGTTGAATTGATAAATAAATATGATTTGGACTTTATATTTGAAGACAGTCCAAAAGCCATTTCACAGGCACAAGAAGGCGTTGATCGAGTGGCAGAAATAGTCAAGGCGATGAAATCTTTTTCTCATCTTGAACAAAGTCAAACCAAGCAAACTACCAACTTGCACGAAGTACTGAATAATGCACTCACTCTGAGCCGCAACAATTATAAGTACATTGCCGAAATTAAAACCGATTTTGACCCCGACATTACCACCATTGAATGCTACCCCAACGAACTCAATCAAGTCCTTATCAATCTCCTTACCAATGCCGCTCACGCAATTGAAGAGTGTCAAGCCCCCAAAGGCCTAATTAAAATTTCCACTCATAAACTTGGTGACAGCGTAGAAATTATAATCCAAGATAATGGCATCGGCATTCCTCCCCAGATTCAGGACAAAGTCTTCAACCTGTTTTTCACAACAAAACCGGTTGGTAAAGGTACCGGACAGGGATTAAGCCTGTCATACAACATTATCGTTGAAAATCATCAAGGTAAATTATTCTTTGATTCAACGCCCGGTATCGGCACTACATTCCATATTCAATTACCTTCCAAGCCCGAAAATCAGGAATAAACGCTTATGAATAAGAAAAACATTTTGTTTGTAGACGACAATGAAAACGTCATAAGCGGCATCCAGCGACAATTGCGTCCTTATCGGGAACAATGGCAACTTTTCTTTGCCAAGACAGGCGAGCAAGCGCTAGACTTGATGGCGCAATACCCCATCGATATGATCGTCAGCGACATGATGATGCCAGAAATGCGCGGTGACGAACTGCTAAAAATTGTCAGCGAAAAGTTTCCGGGCACTGTTCGAATCATTCTAAGCGGCTATGCTGATGAAGTGAGCCTTAAAAACGGCCTGGAGGTAGCACACCAATATTTCAGTAAACCTTGTACAGCGGAAATTATACGTGAAGCTATTTCCCAGATATTCAAGATTCAGGACTGCTTAAAAAACCCTAAAATAGTTACTGAAGTCGGAGATCCAAGTCAACTGCCGAGTCTACCGAAAATTTACCACCAACTCAACGCAGCCATTGCCAATGAAAATACTACCATCAACGAGATTTCCAATATTTTTGCCAGTGACATGGTGCTGTCCGCAAAATTACTGCAACTGATCAACTCACCGTATTTTGGCTTGAATCGTAATATATCTAATTTGACTGAGGCCGTGAATCTGATTGGTCTAAAAAAGCTAAACAATTTGGTATTATCAGTACATGTTAAAAATGCGTTTCCAATTTTAAATTCTGAAATGGAATACTATATGGGCTATCTCTGGCAAGACGCTGGCCGAGTTGCCGAGTTGGCACGTCTAATAACCTTATCGGAAAACCAGCAAGAAGACCGCCCGGATCAAGCCTATTTGGGCGGCTTATTGCATAATTTGGGATTACTGATCTTTCTTTCACGCGGTGGTGACAAACTGAAATATCTCCTTGAACAGGTCAAAAATACGGAAATACCCGTTGCGGATTTAGAGTTAGATATTTTTGGATTTACTCGTTCAGAAGCTGCGGCTTACGTTTTAAGTCTCTGGAAAATTCCGCCGCGCATTATCGAGGCTATCTTGTTACAAAATCGGCCAAACGATACCGACTACGATGATATTAGTGCCCTGACTGCTGTGCATGTCGCCGCCTGTTTGCTAAAACCTTCAGTTATGTCTGCCTGCGATCGACTGTTTGACATGCCACTGAATACTGTCTATTTACAACGTATTAATAAGCTTGAACGCTTACCTGACTGGCAGTTATTGGCGGACAAAGTACAAGCCAGTCATGCAGATAAATAAATCTCGGACTGCACTCGATAATCTAATTACAAACTCTGGAATACCTATGACGGTCACGTCTCCCGAAATTAGCCAACGAATCCTTTTCGTCGATGATGAAGTTCTGTTGCTAGAGGGGTTAAAGCGCCAATTGCGTAAGGAGTTCAACATTTCTGTCGCCGAGGGCGGAGTTGCTGCCCTTGCCTTGATAGCCAGCGAAGGGCCTTTTGCGGTAGTCGTTTCGGATTTCAATATGCCCGAACTAAATGGAATTACTTTTCTGAATGCTGTCTATCAAAGTTATCCTGATACGGTACTCATGATGCTTACCGGTCGTGCAGAACTCGACTTGGCTGTCAACGCCTTACATAACGCCCATATTTCACGGTTTCTGAATAAACCTTGCCCCAAAGAAGTTCTAATCGAAACCCTAAAAGATGGCTTGGAACAATACCGGTTGCGTATGTCCGAACATTTGCTGCAATCACGTCTGCAAGAAGTCAATCAACAACTTTCTCATCTAAATAGCCACCTGGAAACCTTGGTTGAACAGAAAACCCGTGCCCTGGAATTGCAATACCGCTATGTCGCCAAAATGACGCACATGAGTAATTCGCAAACCATTATTTCGGCCTTGATTAACACAGTCTGTGAATTAACCCAACTTAGCGACATTACTTTATGGCTTAGCCCTCAACTGGATGGGCACTTTGCCTGCCACTATCCAGAGGATATGGAACTGGCAGGATTTCATCTCAACAATTGTCCAAACGGCGTGATTAGCAAAACCCTAACTGACCAACAAATCTGGCAGCATAAAGGCTTAAATGATCCCGAGCTACACGCCTTTGAGAGAAACCTGTTTCGTGGCAAACCATTAATGTCCATCCCGCTTCAGGGCAACCAGGGCGTATTAGGCCTTTTAAACTTGGCAGGAGATAATATCATGATCGAAACTTATGCATTGGAAGCCTTGATAGGTATGACTGATGTGACCGCCACCGCGCTACAAAGTCACTGGAATCATGAAGCTTTTGACGATGCCCAGGATGCCATTATCACGGCATTGGCAAAGCTATCCGAGTATCGTGACCCTGAAACCGGTGCGCATTTGCTGCGCCTCAAAAAACTCTGCGGATTAATTTGCAAGTTTTTGGCCTCAACCGAAAAATACCGCCATATCATCACCCCGGAATTTACCGAAGATCTGGTACGCTCTTCACCTCTTCACGATATAGGTAAAGTCGGCATTGCTGATGCCATACTTAAAAAACCGGGTAGCCTGACGCCTGAAGAATTCGAAATCATGAAAACTCACGCCCAGATTGGGGGCGATACGCTACGAACGGTTTATGATCAATATCCCTCGCAAAGTTTTATCAAATGCGGAATGGATGTCGCCTACGGGCATCACGAAAAATGGGATGGCAGTGGCTACCCTCTTGGTCTTCAGGGAGAAGCCATTCCACTGGTGGCGAGAATTTTGGCGTTAGTCGATGTCTACGATGCTCTGACCTGCAGACGTGTTTACAAAGCCCCCTTTCCCCGTGATAAAGCCAAAGCGATCATTGCTGAAGGCAGTGGCATTCATTTTGACCCTGACATTGTTGAAGCTTTTCTAAATCATGAAGCCGCGTTTCATCAAGTTACCGAACAGCATGCTGATCTTGTATAACGATATTTAAACCAGAACCAAGCTGAAGCGTTAAATAAACCCGTTTTCAATCACCGGCAACACCCAATACTTAATCCCGGCACCCGAAAACTCAGATCTCAGCTGTGCCAGTAATACGGGCAAACCCTGTTCCGACACGTACATTTGAAAACGGATTCTTTTTTGCCGACCACTCACCTGTTCTGCAAGTGATAAACCTTTATTTTTATGATCATGCGAGTTGACCGGAAAACTGCTAAAGCCATATTCCGATTCCAGTATCAATAGACAATCAACAATCGCTTCCTCAAGACTGACCGGTACATTAAGTGTGACTAAAAATTCTTTACTGTTCATCGTTTAAGCTCCGGTGCCAGTCCAAATAATTTAAACAAAATCGGTAAAATAAATAAGGTTAAAAAAGTCGAGGACACCAATCCGCCAATCACAACGATGGCTAATGGCCGCTGAATTTCTGAGCCCGGTCCCGTTGCAAATAGTAGTGGAATTAAACCAAACGCGGCAATGCTGGCGGTCATCATTACCGGTCGTAAACGCCGAGAGGAACCCACTAACACGACTTTAACGATATCCATACCGGTTGCAATAAGCTGATTAAAATAACTGACCATAACCACACCGTTCAGCACGGCGATACCCAAGAGTGCAATAAATCCGACTGAGGCCGGTACCGACAGATATTCGCCAGACGCCCATAAGGCAAATACGCCGCCAATCATTGCCAGGGGAATATTGGATAATACCAACACGGCTTGCCGGACTGACCCGAAGGTTGAAAACAACAACAAAAAAATCAAACCCAATGAAATCGGAATCACCAATGACAAAGTAGCCGCTGCACGTTGCTGGTTTTCAAACTGGCCACCAAATTCAATTGTATAGCCGGTTGGAAGCTCAATTTTGTCAGCAACCGCCTTTCGCGCCTCATCGACAAAACCTACCAAATCCCGATTCAGCACATTACTGGTAATGACCACGAAACGCTGGCCATGCTCTCGGCGTACCGACACCACACCCTCTACTTTTTCTATTTTTGCAACTGCGGTTACCGGCACATGTCCGCCACTCGGCAAAGCAATTTGCAGGTTGTCAAAATCGGCAGTATTACTTTTACCGCGTAAAATTAACGGCGTCCGTTTAATACCTTCCTGAACGATGCCCAGCTTCAAGCCTTCAATCTGCGCCCGCAACAATGCTTCAATGCTGTCGCTATCAAGACCCAAGCGTCCTGCCGCCGATTTATCAATGGTCAATTGTAAAAACTGCATCCCCGCATTTTGCTTCGCGAACACGTCGCTGGCACCGGTAATGCCTTTCAACACCTCAGAAATTTGCTGCGCCTTATCATTTAATACCGCCAGATCAGTTCCGAACAATTTAACCGCCACATCGCCACGCGTTCCCGTCAGCATTTCTGAAACCCGCATTTCGATCGGCTGGGTAAACTGGAACGCAATGCCTGGCGTTTGCGCCATCACCTTGCGTATTTCATCCAGCAATTGTTCTTTGGTATCCATACGCCACTCATTTTTTGGCTTCAGTTCCAAAAAGGTATCGGTGTCATTTAAACTCATGGGATCAAGTCCCAGTTCATCGGAGCCAACGCGGGCAATAATATCAACAATCTCAGGAATATTTTTAAGCAGATTTTTTTGTACCTGAATATCCAGATCCACCGATTGCTCCAACGTAATCGAGGGTAATTTTTCCAGTTGCACAATGATATCGCCTTCATCCAGGGTAGGCATAAAAGTACTGCCAATCCGGGTAAAGATAAAAAGCGTTACAACTAACAAAGAACCGGCTGCGACAAACACTTTTTTGCTGTTGGCCATACACCAAACCAAAGCAGGTTGATAAAACTTTTGCATCTGCCTTGGCAACCACGGTTCTTCGTGGGACACTTCTTTTAACAAATAGGAGGCGATAACCGGAATTACGGTTAGCGACAAAACCAAAGAACCACTGAGCGCAAAAACAATCGTTAACGCCACCGGAGTGAATAATTTGCCTTCAAGTCCTTGCAAGGTCAGCAACGGTAAAAATACGATGATAATAATCAAAATACCCGATACCACTGGCACGGCAACTTCGCTGGTTGCACGGTAAATTACGTGTAACCGTGGCAAGCGACTGGCTTTTTCGGTATGCGCCAAATGGGTAATCAAATTTTCGACCACTACCACGGCCGCATCAACCAGCATACCGATTGCAATTGCAAGGCCGCCCAAACTCATCAGATTTGCTGACATGCCCATGTAGTTCATCAAAATAAAAGTAAACATGGCCGCCAACGGCAAGGCAAAAGCAACCACCAAGGCTGCACGCAAATTTCCCAGAAATAAAATTAACAAGATGATAACGAGGGCAATAGCTTCCAGCAGGGCATGTAAAACCGTTTCTACAGCCTTATCGACCAAAACTCCGCGATTGTAAAAAATTTTGGCTTCAACGCCTTTCGGAAAGCCCGGACTGATTTCTGCGAGCTTCTTTTCTAAACCCTTGATGGTTTGCCTGGCATTGGCGCCTCGTAAACTTAACACCAATCCGGTAACAGCCTCTCCTTCGCCATTTTTACTGACAGCGCCATAGCGGGTCAATGCACCAACTCTCGTCGTTGCAACATCGTTAATGGTGATGGGAACACCATTTTTACTGTCCACAACAATAATGCCGACGTCTTCGAGTGTTTTGATTCGTCCCTCGGCACGCACGATCAAGGCTTCTTCACCATCAGTCATCCGTCCGGCGCCATCATTGCGATTATTGTTTTGCAACGCCGTGGTCAACTGCACCATGCTGATACCTCTGGCCGACATCCGGGTATTATCCGGCACCACTTCAAAACTTCTGACCAGACCGCCCAGTGAATTAACATCAGCCACGCCTGGCACGGTCCGCAAAGCAGGCCTGATAACCCAGTCCAGCAAACTGCGGCGCTCCATTAAACTTAAATCACCGCCTTCAATATTAAACATAAACATTTCACCTAAAGGTGTCGTCATCGGTGCAATTCCACCTTCGACACCTACAGGCAAACTGCCCCACATTGTATTCAAGCGTTCGGCAATTTGTTGCCGAGCCCAGTAAATATCCGTGCCCTCTTTAAAATCGATGGTAATGTCAGTCAAGGCGTATTTTGCGAGGGAGCGCAACATGGTTTGATGCGGAATCCCCAGCAGCTCAACTTCGATGGGCGCAGTAATTCTGGCTTCAACTTCTTCTGCAGTCATTCCAGGCGCTTTTACGATAATTTTTACCTGCGTTGGCGATACTTCAGGAAAAGCGTCAATCGGGATATTTTTAAAGGCATAATAGCCGCCACCTGATAACAGTCCCACTAACAACATCATCAACAGTCGCTGGCTAAGTGCAAAGCGAATCAGATTAGACATTATTGTTCACTCCCCAGTCCTAACCAGTTAGCTTTTAGCGCAACCGCACCGTTCACCGCAATCTCTTCATCCCCTTTGAAGTCGCCATGAATAATAGATTCAAGATCTTGTTTACCAATAACAGTAACAGGTACAACAGCAAATCCATCCGGCTTACGGATAAAAATAAAGGCTCTACCTTCATTCTGGGCGATCGCCGCATTTGGAACCTTAAAGGTAGCTTTGTCGCTAAGTTGAATAACCCGCGTATTGAGCCGTTGACCCACTCGAAGTATCGCTGAATTTTGTTGATCTACCACCGCTCGCGCCAGAATAGTCTGGTTTTCCAGGTTAACGCTTTGACCTAAAAGGCTGATTTTTGCACTGACTTTCGAGTTTTCAAGCTCAACCCGGTCACCGATTTTAAGATTGCCAATACGTTCTTGGGGAATGGCCATTTCCAGCCATAACTGCTCCAGATTTGCCACGCGATAAAGTGGCGCCATCATATCGATATGCGTTCCTACGACAGCCAAACGTTCGATGACCACGCCGGTAATCGGAGTCCGAACACTGAGTTGACGGCTTAAACTATGTATCTTGCCAAACTGCGCAACTTCACCGGCGCTCATACCGGTAATTTCCAGTAGTTGCTTTTGTTTTTCCGTTTCAGAAACCGCAGAATGAAATTGGCTACTGGTTTCCTGCCAGCGACGATCAGAAATTACGCCTTCCTGAAGCAGTTTTTTATCACGCTGATAAGTCGCTGAAACCAATTGCAATGCGTTATCGGCCTTAAGATATTCCTGCTGTAACACCAACAAATCAGGACTGTTAAGCAGCGCTAATAACTGTCCTTTTACAACCTTGTCGCCTATCGCCACATTCAGCTTTTCAATAAATCCGGCCTGTGCTGCGCTAACGACATACTCCTGTGACGGCGGAATGACCACTTTAGCTGGAACTGACAATACTGGAAACTCGCTTACGACATCCATTTTGCCCAGTTTTACGCCTAGGCTAGTCATCTGTTCAATAGATATTTGAATAGTGTTTTCTGCCAGAACTTCTGGACAGGCCACCAATGCCAAATTGAATAGCAGTAAAAATTGATAACTTCTCATGGCGTAACTCCTAGGGCTTGATTATAAAGTGCGATATCACGCTGAAGCATAACCGCCCGTTGCCTGGCATTTAAAACTGCTTGCTGGGTTCTGGACTGGATTCTTAATAAATCCATCAGATCAATTTCTCCCACCGAAAAACTTGATTCGGTCATTTTTAAGTGTTGTTCCGCCACCTGTTTCAGTTCATTGGCGATACCCAACTCTACCCGATTGACTTCCAGATTATGCTCAGCTTCATGATGCGCCTGTTCCAAAGTACGGTTCAGTTGTTGCTGTTCAGAAATTAATTTGTTTAAATCGACATTAACCGCAGCGATATGTGGCGAAAGATAGTCAGTTCCGCCAAAAGGAACCGTAACGCCGATGTTAAAACTGTCCGTTTTATTACTGCGTTGATCATCGGTAAAGCGGTCACTATTAATACCAACCGCGACATTCGTCTGCCCTGAACCCACCAATTTAATCGCATTGAGTTCCGCCTGTTTACGTTCAATCTGGCTATTTATTGCCACCAAAGCCGGATGACTTTGTTGAATTGTAAGTATATCTGCCATCTTTTCCCGATAATCACTCGGAGCTTTAGTTAAAAGCGTGATACTGGCATAACGTTTACGGGCATGCATTAATTCCGCTTCCGCCAATGTCATCACCGAGCGTTTTTGCAAAGACTCCGATTGTGCCAATAATAAATCGGCGCGAGGCAAATCACCCAACTCTACACGTCGTTGTACTTTAGCCAGCAACTGATCCGTAACCGTAAGTTCGGCTTTTGCCTGCTCATAAGTGATACTAGCCAGTTCCATATCCCACAAAACACCCCGAATTAAGCCGGCAACCCTTAATTTAACTGCGACCGTTTGTGACAATGCACTATTTTCAGCTTGTTTGGCGACTGTCTGTTCGGCATCGCGCTGCCCAAAGTTCCATAACGGCACCTGAACAAAAGCGTCAATATAATGAAGGGTACCGCTGCTCGCTTCCTGAAAACGCAGTCCGGCCTGAGAAGCACCGGCTGTCCAACTGTTGCCACGCTTGGCAAGTGCCGATGCCTCATCTTCAAGTGAGTTAAGCCAGGTTACATCAGGATATTTTTCCAGCGTTAAAGAAATGACTTTAGCTAAACTCAAAGTTGTATCGCTTTCGATCAAATCATGATGTTCGACGATTAGCGGCGAATCAGCAAAACTGGGTGTTATGGCGACAAAGAAAAGCAAAGTACCAGACAGGAAAGTGAGGACGAGCCTTTTCATAAGGTTCAAAAAAAACATAGGTCAAGCTCAATACGGCTTTATTGCCGCGTTATAAATAAAAGCTACAGGTTCTTTCGAGAATGGTTTCTGTTTGCTGAAACCGGTTAAGAACCACACATCATTAGCGCTTACTGAACTGGAGGTGCTCGGGGAATGAGCGAGGATAAAATCAATCGCCCAATTCGCTGCGATGGTTGGGATGGAATTGTAGTGTAAAAAGGAGATCGTGCGAGGTTAAAGCTTCGCGACTGTTGGTTCAGATAATGGTCATTATCTGATTTGGCAATCGCATTAACTTTTTTGTCTTTTATACCGGCATCTATACCGACCATTATTCCATGATCATAATCAATGGCCTGACATCTCAGGCCATTTTGTTCAATACCAAGCAATTCAAGTCCGGGAACATGCAATCCGGCATTTGAAATTTTCTCACCAGTATGCGCATGCACCAACGGTGCTATCAATTGAAGTAGCGTTAGAAAAATAAAGGTAAATTTGCGTAGCATTGTCTTCATTCTGACACTGTCATGCTAAATAAACCGTTTAAATAATTTACCGGGTTAATTTTTACCCACCTTAATCACACGTTTAAAAATCAAATATGTTCTGGCTTCATTGTAAACGGGATTCGCTTAATGTTGTTAATCAAGAAATACAAACACAACCTTAAACAGCAGCTTTAGCTTCGCGTTTCTTATAGCGAATCGAAGAAATGACTGACAAGCCGATCAAAATAGCCCCTGTCAATCCGGTGATAACTTCAGGAATCTCATAGGTCATGCTGCCCAGCATAATACCCGCCAGTACACCAATCGCATAATGAGCACCATGCTCCAGAAACACAAATTCGTCCAGCGTACCTTTGCGCACCAGATAAACCGTCAAGCTTCTTACAAACATGGCACCAATCGCCAAACCCAACATAATAATAACTACATCCTGGGTAATCGCAAAAGCTCCAATCACGCCATCAAACGAAAATGACGCATCCAGCACTTCAAGATAGATAAAACTCATAATGCCGCTTTTTTTAAGCACGGCAACCACTTCTTCGCCTTCTTCTTCATTCTCGAACAAGGCCGCCATACTGTCCACTACCACATACAGAATAACACCGGTAACGCCGGCAACCAGTGCATCCAGACGAATCTCCTGTGGCAAGTAATATTGAATAATTAACAAGGGACCCAGCGCCATGATAATTTCAATGGCTTCCAGCTTTCCAAAAGAACCCATCTTTCTTTCAATCCAGCCCAGCCAATGTAATTCTCTTTCTTCATCAAAAATAAATGAATAAAACACCATCAGCAAAAACATGCCACCAAACGCTGCAATTTGTACATGTGACTCACTTAAATGCTTGGCATATGTCGCAGTATCGTTTAAGGCCATTTCGGTAACACCCAAAAACCCGATACCGGTTGCAGCCGAAACAATTACAATTGGAAACAACAGTCGCATACCAAAAACGGCAATCAAAATCCCCCAGGTTAAAAAGTAATGCTGCCAACGTTCATCCATACGTTTTAAGATCGATGCGTTAACAACAGCATTGTCAAATGACAAGCTGACTTCAAGAACTCCCAGAATACTGGCGATAAAAATACCCATTATTCCAGCCCAATAATAGGCTGCCGCAAGACAAACGGTGGTAACGATAAACGAAAGACGGAAATATTGCATGGTTTACTCTCTGAAATTTTATGTTTTTGTTGCGCAACTATAAGTGCATTTAATTTAAAATCAATACTAACTGCTTAATAAACAAAATAAACCACCACAGATCCACGTTTAAATCATATCGATTACTCATAAACACATTCTGTTTAAACAGTTTTTTAAACTGGTATGCACTATATTACAGTCAGCTTTCTAACTATCATGAGTTGATGATCTAACTAAAATCGCTTATCTCATTTACATATTTCCACATTACAATCGCACAAACTGGATGGTAGAATATTAGAATTACATCCTTTTTATGCTGATTTATATGCGCATATTCCGTCTCGCTACTCTATTTTATCTGGCTTTCTGCTCATTACCTTTATTTGCGAATTCTGGACAGGCTACAGAACAGGTGTCATTGCAACTTAAGTGGTTACATTCTTTTCAGTTTGCAGGGTACTATGCGGCCAAGGAAAAAGGCTTTTACGCTGAAGAAATGCTCGATGTTACTATTCAAGAACGAATTTCTGGTGTTAATAATATCGATCAAGTTCTAAAAAATGAATCTCAATATGGCGTATCCGATACCGGTCTTTTAGAGCAGAGACTACTGGGCAATCCTGTAGTTGTTTTAGCGTCGATTTTTCAACATAACCCGCTAGTATACATTACCTTAAAAAACTCAGGAATAGTCAGTCCCTATGAACTTAAGGGTAAACGGGTCATGGAGGACACTTACGACAATGCACCGCTACTGGCTATGCTTTACGAAACCGGTATTTCCTCTCAGCAATTTATTCATCTGGATAACTCCTTTAACCCCAACGACTTAATTAATGGGAAAACTGATGCCATGGTTGGCTATCTTACCGACCAGGTCGAATACTTTAAAAAACACGACATCGAGATAAACATTATTGATCCCCGAAATTATGGTGTGGATTTTTTAAGTGACAATCTCTTCACTACGGAGCAGGAAATAAACCAGCACCCGGAACGAGTCCTTCGTTTTTTGCGCGCATCCCTTAAAGGCTGGGATTACGCTCTCAAGCATCAAGATGAACTGATCCAGCTCATTCTCGATAAATATAATCCTGGAAACCGGCTATCTGCCGATCATCTGCGTTTTGAGGCACAAGAAACGGTAAAAATGATTTTACCCGAGACCATTCCAATTGGTCACACCGACATCAAACGTTTTCAGCGCATTGCTGACACCTATAAACAGTTGGGTCTGGTCAAGTCAATAGATCATCTAGAGGGCTTCATTTACGGCCAGGTACAAACAGGAAAAATTGACTTCACCCCCGCAGAAAAAACCTGGTTACATGCACATCCAGTTATTCGCATAGGAATTGACCCGGATTTTGCACCGTATGAATGGGTTGACACGAAAGGCAATTTCTTGGGGCTAAGTTCGGAATACCTCTCGCAGATCCAGCAACGATTGGGCGTAAAACTTGAAATAGTATCAAGTAAGTCCTGGATTGAAACTCTGGCTATGGCGCAACAGGGTAAACTCGATATGCTTTCCAATGCCAACAAGACCCCCGAACGTGAAGGCTATCTGCTTTTCACAGAACCTTATCTAAATACGCCCATCATTATTATAAGCGATAGCAATAATGGCTTTATCGGAACCATAGTTCGACTATATGGCAAACAGGTAACACTCGAAGAAGGTTACTTCATGGAAGAAGTGATAACTCGCGATCATCCTAAACTACAACTGATACCTGCTGAAAATATACATGAGGCATTAACTTTGGTTAGTCGCGGTCAAGCCCATGCTTATATTGGCGATGCCGCCTCCGCAAACTACGCAATTAAAAGAGAAGGTATGCTGAATCTCAGCTTTTCCGGGGATACTCACTACAAAAGCCAACATCGGATGGCGGTCACCAAAGATAATCCCGAACTGTTAACCTTACTTACCAAAGTACTTGCAGATATTCCCCAGTCCGAAAAAGAGAACATTCAGAATCGTTGGATGAGTTTAAAATATGAGCCCGGTATAAAAACCAGAACATTTCTACTCTACGCAATAGCGGCCGTTTTACTGCTTGTTTTTATATCCAGTTGGAATATGCGTTTACGCCGAGAAATAAGTAAAAAGAAACTAGTTGAAGAGCAGCAACGTATGGCAGCCAGTGTTTTTGCAAGCACTCAGGAAGGCATCATGATTACCGATGCTTATAGCATCATTATTGATATAAATCCTGCGTTCAGTAAAGTAACAGGGTATTCACGTAAAGAAGTGCTGGGTAAAAAACCCAATTTTCTTAAATCCGGACTTCACGAAGACAACTTCTATAAAACCATGTGGCAAACAATCACACAAAAGGGCCACTGGTGTGGCGAAGTGTGGAACAGCAAGAAAAATGGAGACATATTTGCCGAATGGCTTACCATTTCTACGGTTACTGACAAACAGGGCGAAATAACGCATTATATCGGTACCTCATCAGATATTACTCCACTTAAAGAACATGAAAGAAAGCTGGAACTTATTGCCCACTACGACCCGCTAACCGGTGTGCCTAACCGGTTACTGTTGGCAGATCGCATGAACCTGGCATTTGCCCAAACCAAACGTGACAATTGTTTAATGGCCATTGGCTACCTTGATCTGGATGGCTTTAAAGCGGTTAACGATAAACTCGGACATGAAGCGGGCGACCAATTACTGATTCAAATTGCCCAACGCATTAAAAATGCACTACGCGACGGTGATACCATTGCTCGTTTAGGTGGCGATGAATTTGTATTTTTATTGCTTGGCCTGGACAAGGTAGAAGACTGCGAGATTACTTTGCATCGTCTGCTAGAAACCATCAGCGATCCTATTCTCTTGAGCAACCAGCATGTCTCTGTATCTGCCAGTATTGGCATCAGTATTTTTCCTGATGACTACAAGATATTAAACACGCAACATCAATCCAAAGATTACTCCGTCCCGGATACTCTGCTACGTCAAGCGGATCAAGCCATGTATCAGGCCAAACAGGAAGGTAAAAACTGCTTTCATATTTATAATCTGGAGCTGGATCGTAAACTCCATGTGCATCGCGAAGCTCTTGACCGCATTGGACTGGCACTTGAAAACAACGAATTTGAACTGTTTTTCCAGCCCAAATTTGACATGCAGAAGGGTATTATTTTCGGTGCAGAAGCATTAATTCGCTGGCAACATCCAGAAAGCGGATTGCTTATGCCAAGTGATTTCTTACCGCTGATTGATCACAGTGAACTAGCTATAAAACTCGATGCTTGGGTTATTGATCAGGCATTGCAACACATGGAGAGTTGGCTCAGTTTGGGCATGGAACTTCAAATAAGTGTAAATGTCACTGCCCGGTCACTGCAAGCTGAGGACTTTATTCTTCAACTTTATTATGCCTTTGAGCGCTACCCTACGGTCAAACCGGCTGATTTTGAGCTGGAAATACTCGAAACTCAGGCACTACATGATTTGCATCTTACCTCCAAGGTAATCAAAGACTGTCAAACCCTGGGTATAAAGTTTGCCTTGGACGATTTCGGTACTGGCTATTCTTCGCTTAGTTATCTCAGACATCTACCGGTAGAAACACTAAAAATCGATCAGATTTTTGTGCGAGATATGCTGGAAGACGAAGACGCTTTAGCTATCGTGCAAGGAATCATTGGTTTAGCCAAATCTTTCCGACGACAAGTCATTGCTGAGGGTGTGGAATCAATCGAACAAGGTATTGCTCTTTTAAAAACGGGTTGCCAGCAGGTCCAAGGTTACAGTATTGCCAAGCCCATGCCCGCATCTGAGTTTGCAGGATGGTTGAAGGAATGGAAAGTACCGAAAGCATGGACCTCAAGCATTTAAAGGTCTTTTGTTACAGCCTCAACAACAACAATTTTTGGATAATCTCCTGTCACACAAGCTGTTTAAATCTACATTCTCTTTCCATAATTGGGAGAATATAGGTTCCGCCTGAGCCAAGGAGCCACTGGTCCAGAATAGTTCGGTACCCACCTTTTTATCATTAGCCAACAGTTGCTCCACTTCAAGTCGACGGTAAAGCTCACGTGCAACAGCGGCAGCGGAATCGATCACCGCGACCGTTGGTCCTACTATTTCCTGTATCAACGACGCTAAAAATGGATAATGCGTACAACCCAGCACAATAATATCAGCTTGCTGCTCCAACAGGGGATGAACATAACGTTCCAGCAATAAGCGGGCTGCAGGGCCTGACAGATCACCTGCTTCCACTTGTTCAACCAATCCGGGACAAGCCTGACCCAAAATTTGCACATCGCCGCCATGCCGCGCAAATAGCTGTACAAAATTATCGCCCGCCAAAGTCCGACTGGTTGCCAGAACCCCAATAACGCCGGTCTTACTTAGAGATACCGCCGGTTTTACCGCTGGTTCCATCGCAATAATCGGCACAGAAAATCGTGAGCGCAAAGTTGCAATCGCCGCACCGGTAGCGGTATTGCAGGCAACAACAATGGCCTTGACGTTATTGCTTATTAAAAATTCACTGATTGCAATAGAGCGTTGTTCGATGAATTGCTGGGATTTATCGCCATAGGGCGCATGCCCGGAATCAGCGACATACAGCAAGTCTTCGCCCGGCAAGGCTCTGCGAATCTCATGAAGAACCGACAACCCCCCCACGCCCGAATCAAAAATACCGATAGGCTTTTTAGCGTTTATATTCTGCAAGGTCGCCTATCTCTAAACATTGACGATTTGAATCCTAAAATCGAGTTACAAAGCAAACAGCTCTCTCATCTTTTGCCCAGGACTTTCCGCCCGCATAAACACTTCACCGACCAAGAACGTATAAATTTCGTTATCCAACATCAACTGCACATCGTCGTGAGTATGAATGCCGCTTTCGGTGATAATTAATCGATCCGTGGGAACTTGCTCTTTTAACGCTAACGTAGTTTGCAAGGAAGTTTCAAAAGTACGCAGATTCCGGTTATTGATACCGATCAGCTTGGTGTCCAGCGTTAGTGCCCTTTGCAGTTCCTCTGCGTCATGCACTTCAACCAAAACATCCATACCCAATTTGCTTGCAGTATCCGACAGCTCGTGCATTTGACCATCTTCCAGAGCAGCGACTATGAGTAAGATACAATCAGCCCCCAAAGCGCGGGCTTCATAAATTTGATAAGGATCGATCATAAAATCTTTTCTTAACACCGGCAGCGGACAGCGTTCTCTGACCATTTGTAGATACACTTCCGAGCCCTGAAAAAATTCTTTATCCGTTAGCACGGAAAGACAAGTCGCACCATTCATGGCGTAATCCTGACCAATGGTAATCGGATTAAAATCTTCCCTGATCACGCCTTTGCTGGGCGACGCTTTCTTTATTTCGGCAATAATGGCTGGCTTTTTAGCTAAAGCTTTGCTTTGCAATGCGTTATAAAAGCCGCGTGGAACTTCCACGCCTGAAGCGATTTCTTCCAAATTGGCAATCGTCATGCCTAATTTGCGCCGGGTAACTTCTTCGACTTTTTTATCGAGGATTTTTTTTAAAATATCAGGTGTGTTGGTCATTGTTTGGTTTCTATTTGAAGGTTTACAATTTGATTAGCAATAACTATTAATTGTCGTAAAGCATCATTCACTGTTTTATCTGTAGGAAATCGACTGGCAACATCGGCATCCAGACGAACTAAATTCACTCCTTCCCGATATTTTTCAATATATTTGCCACTTACAGCCCCCGGTAAATTCTGAAAGTCATACTCGGATTTTAATTCATCAGTTTTTGATTTGTTCATAATATTGTATTTCCCGTTTAGTTGCTTTTCGTGCACTAATAATTCTAATGCTGTTTAAGCGATACGTGTGTGATACGACCAAAATGGAACTATTCACTGAATAGACAATGATAATAAAACAATTTTCTTCTACAGAATGGTCAGGATCAGGAAAAGTAACAGACAGTTCATCAGCAAAAATACTCGTTGCTTCGTAGAAAGAAACAGAATGTTTTTTCTTGTTCCTTTCAGCTTTTATTTCGTCCCACTCAAATTCTAACATCCTCGGCTAAACTCAACCAGCGCCTCAAACTTGGCTTTTGCCGCGCCGCTGGCGATAAGTTGATCCGCTTTTTCTATGCCGGCAGTCAGGGTATCGGTAATATTTGCCGCATAAATCGCGGCTCCGGCGTTGAGCGCAACTATATCTCTGGCCGCTCCAGGTTTGTTATCCAGCACTGATTTTACCATCACCAGACTGGAAACCGCACCATCGACAGCTAATTCAGCCAGACTAGCACGTTGATAGCCAAACTGTTCCGGCGTAATCGTATAACTGACAACTTCACCATTTTTAAGTTCGGCAATGCTGGAAGGGGTTGCAATGCTAATTTCATCAAGCCCATCATCGGCATTAACCACCAACACATGCTTGCTGCCCAGTTTATTCAAAGCCTGTGCCAACGGCTCTACCCACTTTTTATCGAAGACTCCGATTAATTGGTTGGGCGCACCGGCTGGATTGGATAAGGGTCCCAGGAGATTGAATAAGGTTCTGACCCCCATTTCTTTACGTGCATTGCTGGTATATTTCATCGCTCCATGATGTTTGGGTGCAAATAAAAAACCGACGCCGATTTGCGTGACGCAGTCCGCGACCTGTTCGGCGCTTAAATCCAGATTGACTCCGGCGGCTTCCAGCACGTCGGCGCTGCCGCAACTGCTCGACACCGAACGATTGCCGTGTTTAGCAACCTGTCCGCCGGCTGCGGCAACGACAAAAGCGCAAGTAGTAGAAATATTAAAAGTATTGGCACCATCGCCGCCGGTTCCACAGGTATCAATGACATGCTTGCCTTTAATATCGACTTTGGTAGCCAATTCACGCATCACTTCGGCGGCGGCAGCAATTTCGTCGATGGTTTCGCCTTTGCAACGCAACGCAATCAAAAAACCGCCAATTTGCGCGTCCGTAGCCTTGCCGCTCATGATTTGCCGCATCACGGAGCGCATTTGATCGGAACTAAGATTTTGTTTGTTGAGCAGGGTTTGAAGAGCTTGTTGTATGAGCATTTGAATTAAATTTTTTAGCTTTAATATTAGGTAGGAGCGACTTCAGTCGCCCATAAATTAATAGATTGATTACAAATCGGGAGACTTAAGTCGCCACTACAATAATTCATCCTGCAACCGCTGATAAATACCTCCAAAGCTGCCATTGCTCATCAACACATAATGTCCGCCATAGCGTGCTTCAAATTTTAGCTTAGTGATAATTTGCTCCAGCGAAATACAAATTTCGATGTTATTCGCGTAATTTTTTAACTGGCTTAAGTCCCAATTCATTGCTTCAGGCTGATAGATGATAGCCAGATCAGCGTTACCCAGCGATTCAGCCAGCGTTTTGGTGTGTACACCCAAGCGCATGGTGTTTGAACGCGGTTCGACAATGGCAATGATCCGCTCCTCTCCTACCTGCTTGCGCAAGCCATCCAATGTCGTTTGTATCGCGGTCGGATGATGGGCAAAGTCATCATATATTGTCACTCCATTGATGCTGGCCAGCACTTCCATACGACGCTTTACATTTTTAAACTGACTTAACGCGGTTATAGAATCCTTGGGCAAAATACCGACATGTTTTGCGGCAACTATCGCAGACAGTGCGTTGTAAACATTGTGATCACCGGTAAGCGACCATTCGACACAACCTTGTTCAATATTTTCAAACAACACCTTAAACTGACTCCCATCGGCTTTGACCAGTTGAGCGTTCCACTGTGCTTGTGCATCAATTGATGTCTTGGCAACCGACGTCCAGCAACCCATAATTAACACGTCATTAATATTGGCATCACCTTCCGGGTTGATAATAAGGCCCTCGCCAGGAATTGTTCTGACCAAGTGATGAAACTGTTTTTTTATCGCCTCCAGATCCGGAAAAATATCGGCATGATCATATTCAAGATTATTGAGAATCGCGGTTCTGGGCCGGTAGTGCACAAACTTTGAACGCTTGTCGAAAAATGCAGAATCATATTCATCCGCTTCAATGACAAAAAAATCGGACTCACCCAAACGCGCCGAAACCCCAAAATTTAACGGAATGCCGCCAATTAAAAAGCCCGGCTTGAAACCTTGCTGTTCAAGAATCCAACTGAGCATACTGGTCGTAGTAGTTTTACCGTGGGTTCCGGCAACGCCGAGCACCCATTTATCTTGCAACACATGCTCTGCCAACCATTGTGGTCCTGAGACATATCTAAGTCCCATATTAAGCACAGCCTCAACTTCTGGATTACCCCGTGACAATGCATTACCGATAATCACCAGATCAGGTTTAGGCGCCAGATTTTCTGCCCTATAACCTTCAAGTAACACAATGCCTTGCTCTTCGAGTTGTGTACTCATCGGCGGATAAACGTTTTGATCGGAACCGCTGACTTGATGCCCAAGCTGACGGGCAATCACGGCAAGCCCGCCCATAAATGTTCCGCAAATGCCTAAAATGTGAATATGCAATGATTTGTCCTTTAATTATATTTATTTTTTAACAGGCAATTTAGTACCCGGTTTTTCTACAGGCTTCTCTGCAGGTTTGGTACCTGTTTTATCGCCAGGCTTACCATCAACACCTTCTTTAGGTGCGGTCTGCTCTTCTATCGGAACTTCCGCCTCTTCTTTTGCCCCGGCTTTTTCAAGAATTTTGATGACTGCTTCATGAGCGGTTTTTTTTGCTCTACCCATTACCGTTACTTTCTGTTTATCCAATGCATTAACATCAGCTCCCGCAGCAATCAAAGAATTAACAATATCTTCATTACCAAAAACAAAAGCATCCATTAACGCTGTCGTTCCGGAATTATCAGCAAGACTCACATCAGCGCCATAGGCCAACAGCGCTTTAACAATAAGTACATTGCCTTTGAAACTTGCGGCCATCAAAGCGGTACGACCACTCGCGGTTTTGCTGTTAACATCAATTCCTTGTGCCAACAGAGCCTCGGTTCTATCAAGCTTACCTGACATTGCCGCAGCAAATAAATCCTTACCATCTTCCGCATAAGCCGGCTGAAACAAAGCCAGTAACAGAATTAAAAAGCCATCTTTATATTTCATACTTAATAGTTGCTTGCGTTTAATGAGAAGTTACGATGAAATAATCAACATATTACCTATATGATCTAATAATGAACGAAAAAAACAAAATAATAGTTGAGGCCACGCCTCTTTTCATTGAAGCACAGTCTTCTCCTGATGAGGATCGCTATGTCTTCGCGTATACCATCACCATCACTAATGTTGGTACATTTCCGGCAAAACTGCTGCAGCGCCATTGGCTAATTACCGATTCCAATGGCAAAATTCAGGAAGTCCGGGGAGACGGTGTTATAGGCGAACATCCTTACCTTAAGCCCGGAGAATCTTTTCGTTACACCAGCGGTGCAATGATAGCAACACCTGTCGGTACCATGCAGGGCGTTTATACTATGCATTCAGATGATGGAAATAATTTCAACGCGGATATCCCACGATTTACCTTATCAATCCCCAGAACTTTGCATTAACAATGTCTATTTATGCTATTGGTGATATTCAAGGCTGTTTTGATGATTTATTAAGGCTCCTGGATACTATTTCTTTTAATGAAAACTCCGACCAGCTTTGGTTTGCGGGTGATTTGGTCAATCGTGGTCCAAAATCGCTGGAAACCTTACGTTTTGTTAAATCGTTAGGGGATTCTGCTATTACCGTTCTTGGTAACCATGATCTCCATTTATTAGCGGCCTCATGTGCTTCAAAAATAGCCAATAAAAAAGATTCACTACTGCCGATATTGGAAGCACCGGACAGGGATGAGTTAATCCATTGGCTAAGGCATAGGCCACTATTTCATTTTAACGATGATTTTTGCATGATCCATGCAGGCCTTCCGCCTCAATGGGATTTAAAAAAGACCAAAAAACTGGCTTTTCAAGCAGAACAAGCACTACAAGATCCGAATTATCAGGTTTTTTTAAAACAGATGTACGGTAACAAGCCCAATATCTGGTCCTCAAGTTTGAAAGGCGTTGAGCGACTGCGTTTCATCATTAATTGTTTTACCCGTATGCGTTATTGCGATGTTAACGGTAGACTGGATTTTGTTCAAAGCGGACCTCTAGGCTCACAACCCAAACATCTGCTTCCCTGGTTTTCCGTGCCCAAACGCAAAAACGCAGACATGCGGATTATCTTTGGTCACTGGTCTTCTTTGGGCTTTTACGAGGGAGCAAACTGCTACGGGATTGATACTGGTTGTATTTGGGGCGGTCAACTAACCGCCTTAAGACTGGATGAGTCGGTGCAACGTTTTAGCATTGAATGCCCTGAAGCCAAAAAACCCGTTAAAAATTATCTGGCTATAACCGGTTAGGCCTGTTTAACTTTTCAAGCTTTAAAAAACTATAGCTGAAGGTAACATCAGAATCGTCGTGAACATCTTCACGCTCCACTTCAATCCACTCGGCATCATTAAGCTCGGGAAAAAACGTATCCCCCTCAAACTCCTGATGGATTTTGGTAAGATAGAGTGTATCGGCAACTGGCAACATCGACTTGTAAAAATCCGAGCCACCAATTACAAAAACTTCATTAGCTGCCCCACAATTTTCAAGCGCCTTATTAATCTCATTAAAAACCAGACAACCGGTTTCTGCTAAAGCTTGATACGCCGGATTTCTGCTGATAATGATATTGGTGCGTCCTGGCAATGGCCGGCCAATCGACTCATAGGTTTTTCTTCCCATCAAAATGGGCGATCCCATGGTTATTTTTTTAAACTTTTTAAGATCAGCCGATAAATGCCAGGGCATTTGATTATTCAATCCAATAGCCCGATTACTGGCCATCGCTACGATTAAGGAAATTTTCATTTAAATTCAATATTCTTTAAGCTTCAAGAGCTTCTAGCACCATAATTTGCTAATGCCCGTTATTTAAATGCCTATTACATAGATCATAGCCACTGGGTGCAACTTATTTATATTATTGAGGACTTTCTTTGTAGCATTATCATCAGCCAAAACTAAATAAATGCCATTAAAGCTTCCTGCGATGGTGCAAGTGCGGGGACTTGTTTCGCTTGAGCAGCTATGACGCTTTCTCTAATGGCCACCGATGTATTCGCGGCATTATTGCTATCTCCAGAATAACTGGCGGTAATCGTATCCACTCCAATTGAAGTTAATCCTGTCGTAGTCAATACACCAATCCCGTTGACTAAAGTAACCGGTGTTCCCAACACCAAACCGTTACTATAGAACTGGACTCTACCAGTGGGACTAACACCGGTCACTGTCGCAGTCAGAATGAGACTTTGACCAGTTGTAACGGAAGCTGAAGACACCGTAACTGTAATCGTGGCAGCAGCAATAACGGTTTCGTTCAATGCGACTGCATACCACTCTTTATCTTACTGAATTTATTGACATTTTATAAAAATCACATAATTATAATTATTGATGTGTATTATCTTCAATAACTCATATAGATTAGAATCAATAGGGAATAATATATATCAAGAAACTCAATCTTTAATTAACGTTGATTTATCGGCGTAAACATTTACACATTCGATATTATTTTTTAGTTACAATTTTGTGTCATGTATTACATTGATATTCTATTTAAAGCCTGCATTTTCTATGTCACCTGCACTTCACAGGTTCATTTTTATTGAGCGTCTTCCTAATTCTGTATAATCTGTTTAGATTTGTGACTGAATAATTACATTAATCTTTCTAACCAATATATTTAGTTTATGAAAAACATACTGCTTGTATTTACTGGCGGAACAATCGGTTCTGTCTCTACTAATGGCACGATCAATACCTCAGAAGCAACTTCATTCACTTTGATTCAACTGTTCCAGCAACACTTTAAGAATCACCAACTAATCCATTTTGACATTATCCAACCTCTACAAATATTAAGCGAAAATCTTGCTCCACTGGCTTGGCCAACTCTGATTTCTTCTATAGATGCAGCCAAACGACAGCATTATGACGGCATCATTATCACTCACGGCACTGATACCTTGGCTTATACGGCCTGTGCCTTAAGTTTCTATTTTAATAAGATTAAAATTCCTATGTTTCTGGTTTCCAGTGATTACCCACTGGCAAATCCCAAAGCCAATGGGCTGGAAAATTTTTTCTGCGCTATCGAGTTTATCCTGCAAATTAAAAAGCCCGGTGTTTTCGTAGCTTACCAAAATAAAAACCAAATAACCCAAGTACATAAAGCTAGTCACCTGACCTGTTCTTTACAATTGGGTGGTGATTTTTTTAGCGTTCAAAATAAAAGTTATATGCAATATGAAACCAGGCAGTTTCAACTCTTGAGTTCGGAGCAGTTTCAATCACCAATCGAAAACATTTCATTAAAAGCTGTATTTTCTGAACGCATTCTGATGATAAGGCCTTATCCAGGCCTCGATTACAGCAGATTTAATTTGGACAATATAGATGCTGTTCTGCATGATTTATATCATTCAGGAACGGCTTGTAGTTCATTGCAATGGGGGGGAAATTATTCTTTAATTGAATTTATCAAATGCTGTAAAAAGCGTGGTATCTGCGTTTATCTGGCACCAGCAATCAAATCTGCCGATGCCTATCTAAGCACTCAAACCTTAATTGAACACGGCTCAGAAATTATCTGGAATATGTCGCTAGAAGCCGCTTATGTGAAATTACTGTTGGCTTATGGTAATTTTGTCGAGCAAGCGGATATATTGGATTTTATCAATAAAAATATTGCGGATGAACATGTTAGTTGATTGGTTTCAACACAATATCAATTTCTGTAGTTCCGTTACTCCGCGACAAAATGGTTCTGATAATCTTCCATTGCCCGTCTGATTACTTCATGTGCTTCTTCCCGTCCGTAAACATTGGTTATTTCGCAATGATTCTTTTCACTGGGTAATTGTTTATAAGTCAGAAAATAATGCTTTAAACGGTTGATATAAGACTCAGGACAATCTGATACATCATTCCATTGCCGATAAAACTCGTCACCTTTCATGACTGCAATTATCTTGTCATCTGCATCGCCGCCATCCAACAAACGAAAACCGCCAATAGGTATTGCTTGCAAAAGAATGTCGCCATGAGTCACGCTGCGTTCACTTAAAACACAAATATCTAACGGGTCTCCATCGCCTTTCGCAACGGGTTTACCTGATTGGGTTGCCGCATATTCTGCAACTCTTTCCGCGCAATAAGTTTGCGGAATAAACCCGTAAAGCGTTGGTACTGTATTGGAAAACTTTTGCGGCCTATCAATTTTAAGATAGCCGGTTTCTTTATCGATTTCATATTTGACGGTATCTGACGGCACGATTTCGATAAAAGCAATTACAACGGAAGGGGCGTTTTCACCGGGACTGATGCCATGCCAGGGATGGGCTTTGTATTGTATAGTCATAAATAATGGTTGCTTTGCTTAAAAAATTGGAAAGTATTTGCTAAATTGATATCGGTGCCTTGATATGCTCATGAGTCTGATAATTGATAATCTCGAAATCTTCATAGTTATAATCAAATATCGTCGCTGGTTTGCGCAGTATTTTTAATGTTGGAAGCGGGTAGGGTTTACGACTTAATTGCAAATGCGCCTGTTCCTGATGATTTAAATATAGGTGAACATCGCCGCCAGTCCAAATAAAATCACCAACCGCCAAATCGCACTGCTGGGCAACCATTTGCGTCAATAATGCATAACTGGCAATATTGAACGGTAAACCTAAAAACGTGTCGCAACTGCGCTGATAGAGCTGACAAGATAACTTACCATCGGCTACATAGAACTGAAAAAATGCATGACAGGGCGCAAGGGCCATTTTGCCTAATGCCACATTTTGTTGCGGACTGATTCGTTCATCCGGCAAATCAGCGACATTCCAGGCAGAAACAATAATCCTACGACTGTTCGGAGTTTGTTTAAGCTGTTCAATAACTTGCTGAATCTGGTCTATAGACTGTCCATCGGGTGTCGGCCAGGAGCGCCATTGATGTCCATAAACTGGGCCCAAGTCACCATTAGGACCAGCCCATTCATTCCAGATATTAACTTGATGCTGATGTAAATAACTTAGGTTAGTTTCACCTTTCAAAAACCACAATAACTCATAAATAATTGACTTTAAATGAATTTTCTTGGTAGTTACTAGCGGAAAGCCCTCCGCCAAAGAAAATCGTAACTGATGCCCAAAAATAGACAAAGTACCGCTACCCGTTCTGTCGCCTTTTGGGTTTCCTTCGCTAAGGATTTGATCAAGCAAGTCTAAATATTGTTTCATAAATCAGTTTTTTAACTTATCTTCAAATCTTTGACTTGTGCGCAAAATAAAACATCCCGGCACCAATTACAATCATCGGAGTTGAAAGAATTTGTCCCATGGTCACCCAATCCAACGCCATAAAACCCAATTGCGCGTCTGGCATTCTGAAAAACTCTACAAAAAACCGAAACCAGCCATAAAAAAACAAAGCCATGCCAGTCGTAGCCATAACCGGTCTTTGTTTACTTGAATAGATCCAAAGTATGATAAATAAAACGATGCCTTCTAAAAACGCTTCATACAATTGCGATGGATGACGCGCAAGCAATCCGCCATTAGGAAAAACCATTGCCCAAGATACATCAGTTGGTCTGCCCCATAATTCTGAATTGATAAAATTACCAATCCGACCTGCACCCAAACCAATTGGTGCCATTGGCGCGATAATATCAGTCAATTGCAGTAGCGTGCATTGCTGTTTTTTTGAAAAAAACCACATAGCAATAAATACGCCCAACATACCACCATGAAAAGACATACCGCCTTGCCAGATTTTAATTAATATGATCGGATTAGCTAAAAACTCGGAAAAATTATAAAACAGGATATAACCAATTCTGCCACCAATAATCACTCCCATAGCACCGTAAGTCACCAAATCTTCTATAGCTTCAGGTTTAATCGGAGACCAGGGTTGTGCCGCCCGTTTTTGTCCTAAAAACCAGACTGCAGCAAAACCGATCAAATACATAAGTCCATACCAATGGATTTTGACCGGCCCTAAACTTAATGCGATAGGATCAATTTGTGGGAAATTTAACATGCTTATACGTCCAGGTTGCTAACATCCAGGGCATTCTTGACAATAAAATCTCGCCTCGGTTCTACCACATCCCCCATCAGTGTAGTAAAAATTTCATCGGCGGCAATAACATCTTCAATTCTTACCTGGAGTAAACGTCGATTATTTGAATCCAGGGTGGTTTCCCATAACTGTTCTGGATTCATTTCACCTAATCCTTTGTAACGTTGGATATGCTGGCCTTTTTTAATTTCCTTCATCATCCATTCAAAAGCCTGTTTAAAATTAGAGACCGGTTGTTGTCGTTCTCCCATTTGCATGTATGACCCTTCATTAAACATACCTACCGTGTTTTCGGCATATTGAGCAATGTTGTGATAATCCTTACCGTTAAAAAAAGTCGATGGTAAAACAAAAGTTTTAGTTATTGCATGTAAGCGCCTGTTAACCACAACAGAAAAATCATTCGCGGCTTTATAATCCAGCTCAATGTTATAAATTGCTTTACTGTCACAGTCGACCAACTTTTGCTCCATCTTGGCAAACCAGGCCGCAAGCTGTTGTTGGTCCTGCTTCAATTTATCGTTGATCACATCCATATAAGCAAACTGCTCCAGAAATACTTCATCGTAGCGTCTGGATAAGCGATTATTGATACTGGCTATTTCCGTAAATAATTTTGCCAGTTTTTCCAAACCCTGCCCTTGAATTGGTGGCGCTGATGCATCAGTAAATAATTGGGCTTTATCTAATGCAAGTTGAATCAGGTATTCATTCAACTGATTATCATCTTTTACATAATGTTCCTGTTTGCCTTTTTTAACTTTGTACAAAGGCGGTTGGGCAATATAAATATAACCTTTTTCAACGATCTCTGGCAATTGACGATAAAAAAACGTTAGCAATAAAGTTCTAATATGCGATCCGTCAACGTCAGCATCGGTCATGATAATAATACGGTGATAACGTAGCTTGGCGAGATTATATTCATCCTTGCCTATGCCACAACCTAAGGCAGTAATTAAGGTTCCGACTTCTTCCGAAGAAATCATTTTGTCAAAACGGGCTTTTTCTACGTTAAGAATTTTCCCTTTTAACGGCAATATGGCTTGGGTACGACGATCTCTACCCTGTTTAGCCGAGCCCCCCGCTGAATCCCCTTCCACTAGAAACAGTTCAGATAATGCCGGATCTTTTTCCTGACAATCAGCCAACTTACCGGGTAAACCGGCAATATCCAACGTGGTTTTACGACGGGTCATTTCACGCGCTTTACGTGCCGCTTCTCGAGCTCGGGCTGCATCGACAATTTTACCGACAATGGCTTTGGCTATTTGCGGTTTTTCCAATAAAAACTCTTGCAGCTTTTCACTCATTGTTGATTCAACCAGTGGTTTGATTTCTGATGAAACCAACTTATCTTTTGTTTGTGAGGAAAACTTTGGATCAGGAACTTTAACCGACAACACTGCTGTCAATCCTTCTCGTGCATCATCGCCAGTAGTTTGTACTTTTTCTTTTTTAGCCAAACCGCTGGATTCAATGTATTGGTTAATGGTTCGTGTTAAGGCACCTCTGAATCCGGCCAAATGGCTACCGCCATCTCTTTGGGGAATATTATTGGTATAGCAAAAAACATTTTCCTGGTAGGAATCATTCCACTGCATTGCAACTTCAACTGTAACGCCTTCTTTTTCAGCTATGAAATGAAATACTTCAGGAAATAATGGAGTTTTATTTTTGTTTAAATGAACCACAAAAGCGCCAATGCCGCCTTCAAACTCAAAAACATCTTTTCTGTCGTTACGTTCATCTTCCAGACTAATACGAACTCCGGAATTTAAGAAGGATAACTCCCTAAGCCTTTTGGCCAAAATATCATAGTGAAACTCTACATCTGTAAATGTTTCAGAACTAGGTTTGAATTGTATTAAAGTGCCAGAGCCTTCTGCAGCTCCAACTGGAGCCAAAGGTGCAACTGGATTGCCCATCCGATATTGTTGCTTATAAAGCTGTCCGTTTTTACGAATCTCAAGATTTAACTCTTCAGACAACGCGTTAACCACAGAAACACCGACGCCATGCAAACCACCAGAAACTTTGTAAGCGTTATCATCAAATTTTCCACCCGCATGCAATACCGTCATAATTACTTCTGCCGCAGAAACACCTTCTTCTTTATGAATATCAACAGGAATACCTCGTCCATCATCAGAAACAGAAACAAAGCCATTACTGTGAATAATTACCCTGACTTCTTTACAATAGCCAGCCAAAGCTTCATCAATTGAATTATCAACAACTTCAAAAACCATGTGATGCAAACCGGAGCCATCATCGGTATCTCCGATATACATCCCTGGTCGTTTCCGTACTGCATCTAATCCCTTCAATACTTGAATATTTGTACTATCGTATTCTGTGGCTATTTGATTTAAGTTTTCGACGCTTTGATGGTTGGGGTTACTCATGAATATTTTTCCTGTTGATTGTGAATGTTCCACGTGGAACATTACACGGATTTTATATTGCCATGTTCCACGTGGAACATTTTGTAATTATTGATCTGGCTTAAATCGCCAAAATCGTTTAGTTGAGTAGCTGTAATAAATACCTGACATGACATGGCTGATAAAAAACGAAGTAATTTGGCACGGTTTAATACATCAAGTTCTGCCGCAAAATCGTCAATTAATAAACATCCTGTTTGTCCATGCTCATTAGAGAGTAATTGAACTTGGGCCAGCTTCAAACTCATAACTAATAATTTTAATTGGCCTCGTGAAACAAAATCTTTTGCCAGGCGATTGCCAATCAATAAATGGAAATCAGCTCTATGTGGGCCGCTGTGGGTATAGCCATAACGTAAATCTTTATCCTGATCATCGAGTAAAATCCGATTAAAATCTTTAGAAGTATCCCAGCCAGAAACAAGCTTTAGATTAATATCTTCAATCGAAAGAAAATTTTCAGAAATAGCAATAAAAACAGGCTTAAGCTTATTCAAATAGTGCTGACGATAACTGTTGACCATTGTACCGTAATCCACGATTTCTTTATCCCAAACATTAAGTTGATCAAGTCTCCTGCTTTTTAGTAAGGCATTGCGTTGCGACAAAGCCTTTTTAAATTTTCGCCAAGCGGAAAGAAAATTTGAATCGGTATTAAAAACGCCCCAGTCTAAAAACTCTCGCCTTAATTGAGAGCCTGCGTCGAGCAATTCATAGCTTTTAGGATGAATAAGTTGCAATGGTAAAGCGTAAGCCAAATCCGAACGTTTTTGTTTGGCTTCTTGATTAATATGAATTTCAATATTTTTACCATCGAGTTGAATGCCTAACTGAAGGTGATTATCGTTTTTTTGCAAGGTTTTAGCGGAAACGACTAAATGAGTGTTGTTGAAATTAATAACCGTTTTAATAGCTGAACAACGAAAAGATTTGGCTCTGCCTAAAATAAAAATAGCTTCGATCAAAGAGCTTTTACCACTGGCATTTTCTCCAACAATGAAATTAATTGCAGGGCAAGGTGTAATGGAGGCTTTGAGGATATTTCTAACTGAGTGTATATCCAGCTTTAACAAACTCATTATCGAACTATTAGAGACGCATTGACATAACAATAAACTTATAACCGCTGTCAATTGGTTCATCCAAAAAGCAGCAACTGGCATTACTGGCAATTGTTAAAACAGCCAATTCAGAATCTAAATTGGAAACGGCATCCAGTAAATACTGTACATTAAAAGCAACCGATAAAGGCGCCCCCAAATATTCAGTAATTAATTCCTCTTCTGCTTCATCATGGTCAGGATTATGAGTACTGATTTTGAGACTTTCATTATCAAGATCAAAAGATACGCCTTTAAATTTTTCGTTAGATAAAATAGCGACGCGTGTCAGTGCTTCTTTTAAAAGTTGTCTTTGAATATGAACGGGACTAAAAAATTCTTGTTGAAATACTTTGCTGAAATCAGGATATTTAGAATCAACAAGCTTAGCTGAAAAAATAATATTTTTAATAAAAACACGTATATTGTTAGTGGAAAATTCTATCTTTAATTCAACTTCAGGATCATCAAGTAAACGACTAAGTTCAAGAACACCTTTTCTTGGAATAATAATACGTGCGTCAAAGCCGGTGGCTTGATCCAGAATATCTTCGTAAATAGATAAGCGATGACCATCAGACGCAACCAATTTTAGTTTGCTATTGGAGACATGAAGCAACAGGCCATTCAAGTAGTAACGTACATCTTGATTAGCCATACAAAATACAGTCTTATCAAATGCTTTTTTAAATTTGCCGGAATTAATAAAAAGATGGTTTTCCAATTCTGATTCAGAAAATTCAGGGTAATTATCAGCTGGCAGACAACTCAAGGAAAAACGACTGCGACTTGAGGTGATTTTTACTTTAGAAGAACCCGTTATCGACAGCGATTCAGTACCCATATCTTTTCCGGGAACATCTTCATGTAATTCAAATTTAATTTCAGCGCCATTGGGCAAAAGTCGACAAATATCTAAAAACTTTCTAGCCGGGACGGTAATTGATCCAGAGGAAACTGCTTGAATAGAAATCCTTGCAATGATCTGAATTTCTAAATCTGTACCAGTTAAAATTAATTGATCATCTTCAATGATTAAAAGCACATTCGAAAGAATAGGCATGGTTTGCCGTTTTTCGATTACGCTAACAATTTGTTGTAAAGGAAGCAGGATTTCTTCTC
>CAILCX010000068.1 GCA_903832775.1 uncultured Methylobacter sp.
ATCGTGCTTGCCAACAAAGCCAGCAGTGTTTTAGTTGCGGTATTCATGGTTCTTTATCAATTGGTTTTGTTATCGTTATGTGCAAGCAATTGCTTCGTCACTTCCACTAAAGTTTAAATTCTTGACGTCAGCCGTATCTTGATCGGTTGCGGCATATTTTCAGGCGGCGCTTTACCGAGTCCCAGATGCAATTTGGGTAAGGCCAGACTGATCGACTGATCGACTTCAGGCTTACCGCTACCGGTAGCCAGTTCACTCTTGGTTATCCGTCCGTCCGGTCCCACCCAGACATTAATCACCACGGCATAATTGGTTTTCATCGCTTCGGTATCGGCCAGCAGATTTTGCAATTCGTCTTCAAACAAACGTTTGATTTGACCTCCATACCAGAGAATGGTGCTGCCACCGCTGCCGCCCAGGATTGATTTACCGCCTTTGCGAGCGGCCAGGCCAAAGCCGTCAGCACCAGCCGAACCGTCCGCATCCAAACCCAACTCGGCAGCGGGTGGTTCGTTTGATTCTTCCGGTGCCGGTTCGGGTTCTTTTTCCGGCACAGGTTCTTCAATCTTTTCTTCCTTGACTTCAGGTTCCGGCGGCTTTTGCTCGGGTGGCGGCGGAGGTGGTGGCGGGGGCGGCTGAATCATGGTGATTTGCTGCACCACTTTTTTAGCTTGCGGCGGTTTGTGAAATTTATCTTTCAAAAAATAAACCCCAAGCATAATCAGCAGACTAAAAGCTATCCCCAGCAACACCGGCAAGCGGCGCAACCATGCGTATTTTTTTTTCATCGCTCTGTTTGTTTGTTACTTGACCAGCTTCTGGGTCACCAGACCCAACTGGGTAATCTGAAGGCGGGTCACTACATCCAGCACTTCGATAACTTTCTGATACTGGACACTGGCGTCGGCCTTGACCACCACCGGTAAATCCGGAACTGCCGCTTTAAATTGCCCCAGACGGGTTTCCAGTTCCTGAATCGACACCGGATAGGTATCCAGATAAACAGTTCCATCCGGCGTAATCGAAATGGCTTTGGTTTTGGGCTTGGACAATGAAGGTGTGCTGCTGGCTTTGGGCAGGTTGACCGTAATGCCCTGCACGGTAGCGGTGGTCATAATGATAAAAATCAGCAACAACACATAAGCGACATCGAGCATTGGGGTGATATTGATGTCATCATAGACTTTGCCTTCTTCTTCAACATTCATGATTTATCCCCTAACTGCTGTTGTTGCGCTGAGCGCATGGCCAGCACTGCCAGAAATTCATCAGCAAATACCCGCATACTGGCGGTAATATCTTTGATCTGGGTTAACAGATAGTTGTAGGCAAACAGTGCGGGAATCGCCACGGCCAGACCGGTTACCGTCGCCAGCAGCGCCGCCGCAATACCTGGAGCAATTGAATTGATGTTGACGTCACCGGAAGCGGCAATCGCGGCGAAGGTAATCATTACCCCGACCACAGTCCCCAATAGTCCTAAAAAGGGACCACCAGCAATCGCTATGGTTAGCAATACCATGTTCTTGTTGAGTCGCTGGCTTTCCGTAACGATTTGCGAATCAAGCTTTACGTGCAAATAATTCCAGGCTTCGCGGCTAACAGACTGATTAACATCACCCTGCAACTGACCAAGTTCATGTATGGCGATATGATACAAATGATAAAGTGTGGAACTTTGAAAATGATCATGCTTGCCGACCAAAGCCGTCAGCAAATCGGATTCGGCCAGTTCATGTTCGTCATCGGTTTCGTCCTGATCGAGATCTCCCAGTTTTCGGGGGTCGAGTTTTCTGTACTTTTCCAGAAAAGTCCGGTTGTCACGGGTGACGCGGTTGATCACCAGGGTTTTGGTTACCATGACGATGATCGCAACCACCAACATGATTAACGTCAGACCGATAACGACCCAGCCGTCAATTGTGACGTTTTGTACGATGACCATAAAGTGGCCACTATCGCCACTGCTATTGGATTCGTCCTGACCAAAACCCAATACTGAAAAATCAGGGCTTTGACTCCTAAAACTCAGCTTGATCCAGTCCGCGCTGCGGGCGGTAGCGGCAATCTGCACCTCATCCAGCAAACCCTTAAAATTGGTGCCGATAGCGATGGCGGGATTAAGCGCCGTAAGACTTAAAGGCGTGCTGCCGGCTGCCAGGCCATCAACAAACAATTCCAGTTTGTCTGGTCGTGCAACCAATACGATATGCTGCCACTTGCCTTGGGTCAGATTGACCGGTGCAATCTCTGTCTTGCCAGTTGCACCTGTCCAAACAGTATTTAATGAAGTGCCCTGAACCTCCAGCGCGATACCTTTATCGCCTTCATGGGCATCCAATAATTTGGCTTTGTCCTGGGACTGATCCAGTTTGATCCAGGTCGAAAATGTCCAGCCCTTATCAGCTGAAATAGCCAGTTGCGGAGCAGGGTTTAAGGTGATAGGGCCGGCACCGGTAAATTTTGCAGCTGCACCTATCCAGCCGGCGGCTTCAATTTGGGCTTTGGAATCGGTAGCATGGGTTGCATAAGCTGTAGCATCCTGAGGCAACGCTTCGCTTTCATTAAAATGATAAACCAGGCTTTGTGGTGTGTCGTAAAGGCTCTTGCCGTCCGATCCGTCGGGAGCGTTGCCATTTCCGTAATAAAGCCAGAAATCGTCATTACTTACACCGCCTCTAGCTTGCGGTAGACGCACCCAAATCAAACCTATTTCACTTACCGTATCGATATGCTCAATCTGATAATGCAAAGGAGTTTTGTCGTCCTTTAAAAACCGCAAGTCGCGGCCATTCTCGGCAAGTTCAGCAAAAAAGCCAAAATTTCCAGCATGCAGCCTGACCAGGATGGGCACATCACTCAGTGTTTCCTGAATGTCAGCACCGGTAGCAGCCGCATCAACGGTAACCTGCCGGCGCGATACCCAGTCATCATTCCACCAGGCCTGCGCCAATAAAGGAAACATCAGAGCAGTAAGTCCAACAAGAAAAGTTCTTTTATTCATTATTGTTTGAATTTGAGTTAAATGGAAAAAAGTTAAGACCAAATTACTATTAAAACGTGACCCGATTAGTTTGATCGTCTCCGGTACGCATTTTTTAGTTTAAAAAAGATTTCTTTACTTCTTTCTTAAGTGGCTAGCTTTTTATATAAGACAAGCATTTAACATGCCAGCATTAATAACATAACAAATCAATAATTTAGAGCTTGTTACTGTTGCCGGGCTGTTGATATATCAGCAGCAACTGTTGATTGGCTGCTGATATATCAACACTTGTTGGGTTGCTGTTTCAGCAACAGTCAATGTTTCCCCTCTGTTTCCAGGGAAGCAGATAAGCCAGTATTTAAGTTTTAACGCACTCCCACAGATTAACCTTCAGGAATAACAAGCAAGTTGTCATTATGTGTTTTTTAAATTTAACTTATTGTTAATTATCAGTATTTTTATATTTTATCTAATTGGTTACAACTACAATAAAGCTGTTTCACGCGCTTAAATTATTGTTGGCACTTTTATTGCTTTTTATAAAATCAATCAGCTACCTCACGGATAATTACCATGCAAGCAATCATTAGATTTTTTGTTTTCGCTTCCATCAGTTTATATACTTATGGTGCCACAGCGTCTTTGCGTGAGTTCAGTGCTTACTCGCAGCTCGACAATGACTTCAAAATAGCTCTGCAAGATACTTCAAATTATCAGCATCTTTCCAGTCAGCTAAACTCAACAAAAGCATCGATTAATAACAAGGTCGATTCACTACACAATATCTGGATTGAACAACAAGTTGCCCAAAAATCAAATAGTGAAGTAAATCTTGACGTTTATTCGAAAGATAAAAAACTTGGAGCTATTGAAACAACGATCGATCAGAACGTTGAGGCGCTCATTAAAGAGGTTCCATTGCCCGCTACTATCTGGTTGTTCTTAGCGGGCTTTATTGGTTTCTTAAGGATCCATCGCAACCGCACCTACCATTGAACCTTAATTTTTCCAGAATTTTTAGATTAAATAAGTGATTTGACACAGATGAGTTATGACTACTCTCATTCACTCACTATGAGAGCCGTTATATTCTAAATTATTATTAAAAGTAGCCAAACTCATCCAATTGACACAGAAAACTCCATGCCCTTGTCGTGTGAAAGCATTTCTGTTTTTCCACACACCCTACCCTAACTACAAATCCTCGCTAATTGACATAATAGTTTCTTGTCGGCTAATCACATTAACTGACTAAATCTGTCGTTAGACAAACACCTTATCAACAGCAGCTGCATCTCAGTCAACATAAAAACCATTAAATACCTTAAAAATTCCATATAAATCATTTAATTAAAATATTGGCATCATTAATGCTTTATATCAATTGACATCCCGGCAAAGGCACTTACAGGGAATTGTTAACTGAACTTAATATCCATTCAATGAGGCAATTTTATGAAAACTATCATTTCTAAAAAGAAATTTACTTTATCTCGGGGCGCTTTAGCTGTTGCGACTACTTTATTAGCTTCTCATGCATATGCTGATGCGGTGACCGATTGGAATTTATATACTGCTTTAGCTACTAAAGGTGCATCTTCAGCCGCTGGTACTTCAGGTACGGCAAGTGCCGCGCAAAATTCTAATGTGTCAACTAGAATAGCGGCAATTGAAGCGAGAGCGGTATTTGATGCAGTTAATACTGTTAACCTATTCAGCCCAGGTAAAGGCTATTATACCAAACCGTCCGTTGCTACAGGTGGTTCAGCTGCTGCTGCGGTTGCGAAAGCGGCTCATGATGTGTTGGTAGGTACTTTAACTAATGCAACAGTTATTGGATGGCTTGATACTCAATTGGCTGCCGAATTAACAGCTTTAGGTGTCACAACTACTGAAGCTGGTTACATTGCCGGACAAAATGCCGCAGCAGCAGCTCTTGCTGCCAGAGCCGGGGATTACTCAGCTATCAGAACTACTTATATACCATCATCTAACATTTCCAGCACTGGCACTGCAACAGAGGTCGGGAATCCGGGTGTTGGTTTATGGCGCCCTAGTAATGGCGGCAAAGGTGATGTTGATATTAATACCGGCGCACCTACTGGCTTCACTGCTGGTGTTGTTCAGCCGGCAGGTGCGATTGACTTTAACTGGAAAAACGTCACTCCATTCAGCTTAAGCACGCTGGAAAAACAAAAATTGGTTGCGCTGGTCCCTCCATCTCTCAAGGTTGGAAGCGCAGAATATAATGCGGAACTAAGCTTTGTACAAACTCATGGCCAAGAGTTCTTAACTCCCGGCTTACGAACTAACGATCAATTACTGCAAGCCTTGTATTACAAAAGCGATGCAGAACTTTTTACCAATGAAGTGGCAAGAAAAGCGTCAGTGGCTCGTGGTTTGACCTTGGTGCAAAATGCCAAGCTGTTTGCCGCACTCGATAGCGCGTTGGCTGATGCCCGTATCGCTGCTTTCCAGTCTAAATATGACCTGGATTTCTGGCGTCCGATTACGGCTATCAATGCCGATTCTGCGGGTATTGCAACGACTTTCACGTGGAAACCGCTAGGCACCACGCCTTCCCATCCTGCCAGTACTGGTGGACATAGTACAACTGTCGCGGCAGGTGTTGAAATTCTAAGAGCATTTTTTCAATCGGATAGCATCGTTCCAGCCGCTACCCCAGTTACGTTGACTGGATTTACTTGGTTAGTGGGCACTAATAACGGTACCGGTAAACTTGCAACACCCCTTAGCGGCAAAGATGCAACCAGTCGTGATGTTAGAACTTTTACCCAACTTCAGTTGGAAAATGGCCGCAGCCGTATTTACCTGGGTGTACATTTTGCTACAGACGACTTTCAGGGACAAACCCTTGGCTTGTCAGTTGCTGATAAGATTATTGATGAGCAAGTCGATCCTGCGATCAGTGGCTTAAGGGTCTACAAAGGCAACTCTACTGTTGGTAGTAGCGCAAACTTGCGTAAACTCTTCGTCAATAACTCAACTGACTCAGGCTACTATGGTTTATAAGGTAGAACCTTAGTCAATCAACAATTGTTCGGCGGTTGTAGTCGCTATTCAGTGCCGCAATCGCCGGGCTAACAAATTCCAATGATTTCGATCAATTTGTCTTAGCGTTGGTTATCAGGAGCGCTCTACTTGTTTGATTGATTATGTGATCACTCGTAAAAAAATCCAGTTATTTGTTGTAAGACATTACTAACTGCAATACTCTCCACCTCCTGAAAATCATAAGGAAGGACTGATCCTCGCTTGGAAGCAGGGGTAACTCTCAATACACTCTATATAAAACAAGGGATTATGAAATGAACACTCATGCTGTTAATTCACTCAAACCTACTGTAACAGGGATATTAGCGGATTTCGACCCGCTATTTTTTTACATCATTTTTAATTCAATTCTGGCACTTAAGGCATCTACTACGATACCATCAACCTTATGCTTCCCATATTTAACATTAGGAAACGCTCCAATAAATGAATTTAAGCCAAATTGAATTACTTCGGATTATTCAGGAAAATGATTTCAGTCTTTCAAAAGCATCTGAAAAAATGCACATCGTGCAATCTGCCGTTAGTCGGCAATTACAGCTTTTTGAGGCAGAATTAGGTTCTCCTGTTTATGAAAGACAGGGTAAAAGATTGGTAGGCTTGACCCCTTTGGGACTGCGTATCATGGAGCAAGTCGCGACTATTAACATGGCCAAAACCAATATCCTGGCTATTGCCGCGGATTTTGTCGACAGTAATCAGGGGGTTTTGCATATTGCGACCACGCATACCCAGGCCAAGTATTTTTTACCCAAACCTATCCTGCGTTTTAGAGAGAAATTCCCCGGTGTCAGAATTTATATGCTCGAAGCATCGCCCGAACAACTGATTAATAAACTGCATGCCCGGGAAGCCGATATAGCTATCTGTACTGAGAAAGTCGCAGAAGATTCTGATTTGGCTGTCAAGTTTTGCTATGAATGGCATCATGCGGTGGTGGTACCGCAGATGCATACGCTCAGTGAAGGAGAACTTACGCTTGAACGTCTTGCCTCCTATCCGATACTAACCTACAGTTTTGGTTTTACCGGACGTTCGAGTATCGAAACTGCACTTAAAGATGCAGGTATGGAACTTGATGTGATTTTATCTGCCGCCGATACCGATGTAATCAAAACCTATGTTCGTCTGGGGATGGGGGTCGGTATTATTGCCGGTACGGCCTATGATCCGATTATAGATAAAGACCTGGTAATGCGGGATTTATCGCATCTTATTCCCAGCTCAAAAACCAAGATCGCCTATTTAAAAAATAATTACCTGCCTTCGTATACACAACATTTTATTGATGAACTCCTGATTGCAGCTGTCGAACTGGGCGGAAATTAATGTCGGCA
>CAILCX010000069.1 GCA_903832775.1 uncultured Methylobacter sp.
AATAACTAAAAAACCTGCTACCATGTAGCTCATTTTTTAATATAAAAAAGTAGTGTGGGCGGGCATGTTTGCCCACCATTCATTTAATGAAAAATGGTGGACACAAAAGCGTCGTTTAATGCCTCTGCTTTGGGTCACCCTACGAAAAACCACTGCACGGGAAATCGAAAATGGCGGCAAACGATACACTGAACGAAATCAAATCTAAAGGCATACTCTGGGGCTTTGGCGTTTTTACCCTGGTTGTATTGACCGTATTGATTTTCCTGGGCGCCTGGTGGGGTAGTGAACCTGAGCAGTTTAATGTTCAGGACGAAGCCGTAAAACGCGCCGAAGAAACCCATTCTACCGAAAACATGCCTGTCGGTTATGTTTATGCCAACACCCTGGCGCATATTGCCGAGGTTCTGTTACATAAAAGCGGCGGTTACATTACCAACGATGTTGCGCCTCCCGGCGTATTTCTGGATAACATTTCCAACTGGGAATATGGCGCTTTGGTTATGCTGCGAGATGCAACCTCCGCCTTAAGAAACCATTTTGCCAGAGACCAATCACAATCAGCCGAAGATCCCGACTTGGCAATTGCGGAACCTTATTTCTATTACGAAAACGACTCCTGGGCCTTACCATCAACCGAAGCCGAATATCAAAAAGGAGTTGAGGCTTTGCATAAGTACATGGAGCGTCTGCAAGTCTATGGAGGTAATATCAAACAAGCTCAGTTTTATTCTCGTGCTGACAACTTGTGGCAATACACCGAAGTTGTTATTAAACGTCTGGGCGGACTATCTACCCGCTTGACCGCAAACAGCGCCAGCAGCAACTATGGCCCCGGTTTGACTGAACTCGAAAGGGAAGCCGCAGATGAAAAAGGTACAACTGTAGCTAAAGTTACCTGGCTGGAAATTGATGACGTTTTTTATGAAGCACGTGGGGCAAGCTGGGCGTTATTACATATTCTTAGGGCAATCAAACATGACTTTGAGGACATTTTATTGGATAAACGAGCCATGCGTACCGTTGACATAATGATTAAAGCACTGGAAAACGCTCTGACGCCAATTTTAAGCCCGATGATTTTAAACGGTAGCGGCTATGGTCTATTTGCCAACTATTCACTGTCAATGGCAAATTATATCGCTCGTGCCAATGCGGCTGCACTTGATTTACGTGACATTATGAACAGAGGATAATGACAATGGACGAACAGATCAATTACAACCTGACCCAAATTAGCACTTGGAAAAGAATTTTCTTCATGCTGATTTTTGCTGCTATCGGTGAACTGGTAAAACTTCTACTTTGGGCGGTTATCATTTTGCAAGTGGCTTCTACGCTAATAACAGGCAAAGCCAATGTTAATATTCTAAATTTCGGGCGTAGCCTTTCTATGTACACCTATCATATTTTAATGTTTTTGACATTCAATACCGAAACATTGCCTTTTCCTTTTTCTGACTGGAATATGACAGCGGAACTGCAACTCCCAGTTACCAAAGACTCGACTGAATAATTGCCAGCGACAATACTAAATTGCTCCATGATGCAATTACCATGGAAATCATCTAACTGAGAACCCTATATAATTTAAAGATTTTATTGGTGGGAGCATCGATTACTATTTATTCATCAAGTAAACATACAAATGCATACTGGTGAAGCCCCTTAATCTAATAATCTCATGATGAAATAGAGATACTTTTCAAAAAAACTCCCAGAGCCACCAAATGGTAGAATTTTTTAGCAAATAGTGAAATATGAGGAACACTTCACAGTTATTTTTTCTGGCTATGCGTACGATCATAACTGCTCGATTTATTTAATTTTTCCTCCTTGGCTATAAAACTCTAAATACCTTCAATGACAAATCGTTATTGAAGGTTTTTTTTGTCCTGTAATTTTTAATCATTAAGAAAATAATTATTGAAATCATTGGCAACAAGAAATTTTTTTGAATGACAATATTTACACACAAGACTCACTACCCACTAATGTGATGACGCCTAGCCTTCAGAAAAAACCTCAAACTCCACAGTAACATCATAAGCAATTATTTATTAAAATTAAATTACTCACAACATTAAGAATTCAACAACCTCCAATATTAATTAGGTACTTAGTGGATTACCCAAGACATTATACACAGAGTTATCCACAGCTTTTATGGGTAATCTAATTAGGGGCAACTCCGAATTAAACCCCATAATTTAATAAACCTTAAGATTCGATAGTGATGCTGAATAGGATATTACCCTTATTAAACAGTATTTTCATGCAAAATAATGGGATAATGTCGATGTTAGCGACTACTTTTATATGGAGCACCTTAACTCTCTATCCTGATAGAATTTGTAAAATGACAATTAATTTTTTCAGAATGAGTGTTATGGTATTCATTCTTTATTCATAAAAATTCAAGTATTTTTAAAGAGAAATCACTTTACCTGAGGCAATCAATATGAACAAACTTTCAACTGGCATCATTTTTATAAGTAGCATATTAATCTCTGGTTGCTATAGCCAGGGTGGATGGACACCAACTGTCGACTCCTATAATGATCCTAATGCCTATCGAATCAACCAGGATATGGCTGAGTGCAAAGATTTGGCAACTCATGCATCTGGCGGCACAGCTAAGGAAACTGCCATCGGTGCTGGAGTAGGTGGCTTGATTGGCGCGGCTGGGGGCGCTGCTCTAGGGGCAATTGCAGGAAGCCCAGGTACCGGCGCAGCGATAGGTGCAGCAGCTGGAGGCATAGGTGGCGGAGCTAAACAAGGTTTTGAATCGGAAGCCCAATATAAAAGATCTTATTCAAATTGCATGAGAAATCGTGGCCATCACATTGTTAATTAAGCTGATTTTATTAATAGCTCGTTAATCTCTCTGCACAGGGAAGTGCAGGTGTTTTGAATATCACCTCAATTTTTTGACCACCTCACGGCAGACCTTAATGTGTTTGTTTGGTTTGCATATCTATTGACATTAAAAGTACAGCATATAATTCAGAATTGGTAACAACCCTTACTTCCCGCGTTATTCAAAAGTAAATTCCCTCCATCACCCATGAATTTTCTTTTCTCAAAAAATGCTGCTAAAGCAACAACTGCTAAATATACCGCCGCTCGGCTGTTATAATGCTCAAATTTTTGGCGTATTATCAAAAGGGCTGTTTTATGAATTGGGCATATACTTTTTCCGGTTTTGCTGTAGGTATGTTGGTTGGCGTAACCGGCGTAGGAGGCGGGTCACTAATGACACCGCTACTGGTGTTTATGTTTGGCTTTAAACCCGCCGTTGCTGTAGGTACAGACCTTTTGTTTGCGGCTATCACTAAAACAGGTGGCGTCTGGGTCCATCACAATAAACATAGCTCGGTAGACTGGAAAATTGTCGGCTGGCTGGCGTTGGGTAGCATACCTTTCGCGCTGATAACCTTATTCACGCTTAAATATTTAAGCTCAATCGGCAAAGAAACAACAGGCGCGATTACTTTTACCCTGGGCATTGCACTTCTGCTGACCGCCGCTTCCTTGATCGTCCGTAGCCTGTTATTAAGTCGGTCGGCAAAACTTAATCCCATTGATGATGAACATAGCACTCCCGAAAACGCCGGACGATTCAAACATTTACAAATACCAGCCACAATTCTGATTGGTGCTGTTCTAGGTGTTTTAGTGACATTATCATCTGTAGGCGCTGGCGCACTGGGCACTGTCGCCTTGCTGTTTTTGTATCCCAGGATGACCACATTAAAAATTGTAGGCACAGACTTGGCTCATGCCATCCCTCTGACAGCGGTCGCAGGACTCGGCCACCTAAGTTTAGGTAATGTTGATTTAGTATTACTAAGTAGCCTTCTGGTCGGCTCTCTGCCGGGCATATGGATCGGCAGCCACCTCAGCGCGAAGATTCCTGAGCGTTTTTTACGTCCAATCTTAGCCTCGATTCTTTTATTAATCGGATTGAAGTTTGTATTGCAATAAAACCAAAATAAGTCGGCTTTGCTCAGTCCATGTAATTACATTACTTACCGCTCATAGCTAGCAAAACAATTTATTACACTTAAACCCGTTCGCCAAACAACGCCGTACCGATTCTAACTATAGTTGATCCTTCTGTAATCGCTGCCTTTAGATCACCACTCATACCAAATGAATAAGTATCTAGCTCATGCTTTTTTAGTTTCGTAACGGCTTCATACAAAACTTTATAAGATAGGCGTTGTTGCTCAAACTCCTGATGCGGAGCAGGAATGGCCATTACGCCACGTAGTTTCAAGTTTGGCAGCATAGCGATCTGCTCATAAAGCAATGGCAATTCAGCCAAAGAGATGCCAGACTTACTGGGTTCATCGCTGACATTAATTTGCAGACAAATATTTAACGGTGGCAAATAAAGCGGTCGCTGATCACTCAGTCGTTGGGCTATCTTAAAACTGTCTACGCTGTGTACCCAATCAAAATGAGCCGCCAAGGCTTTCGTTTTATTGGATTGAATGGGGCCGATAAAATGCCAGGTAATCGCATACACACCTAGTTCCTGTTGTTTTTTTAAAGCTTCCTGCAAATAGTTTTCGCCAAAATGGCGCTGACCGGCCTGATAGGCTGCCGCTATATCTTCTGCAGGCTTGGTTTTACTAACAGCCAGTAAAATCACCTCGCCCGGCTGACGGTTGCCAGCCAACTCAGCTTCCCTGATTTGCTTATGTATATTTTTTAGTCTTTGAGCTATGGTGGTCATGAGGCGGTTTCGAGTAATTTTAATACCAAGGAAAATTGCTATGAATGAACTTTAAATCGCATCGTCGGCATCGCTATTACCACTGATGCCTTAATACACACATTCAAAACACGAAAGATAAACTATGATATAACAATAATTTTATTTTTGTCTTCAAGAGGATGTTATGGATATTGCCGAATTACTGGCCTTTTCAGCTAAAAACAAAGCGTCGGATTTACATTTGTCAGCCGGACTTCCCCCTATGATCCGAGTAGACGGCGATATTCGGCGCATTAATATCCCTGCCCTCGATCATAAAGAAGTGCATGCACTGATTTATGACATTATGAATGACAAGCAACGCCGAGACTATGAAGAGTTTTTGGAAACCGATTTTTCCTTTGATCTGCCCGGTGTTGCCCGCTTTCGTGTTAACGCTTTTAATCAGGAACGAGGCGCCGCTGCCGTATTCAGAACCATTCCTTCTGTCATTTTAAGTTTGGAGGATTTAAAAGCACCCAAATTTTTTGAAGAATTATGCCAAAAGCCGCGCGGACTGGTCTTGGTAACCGGGCCGACTGGTTCCGGCAAGTCAACTACATTAGCCGCGATGATCAACCATATTAACTGCAATGATTACGCGCATATTTTAACCGTTGAAGATCCCATCGAATTTGTTCATGAAAGCCAAAAGTGTTTAATTAACCAGCGCGAAGTTCATCGGGACACCCACGGCTTTAACGAGGCATTGCGCTCTGCCTTACGGGAAGATCCCGACATTATTCTGGTTGGAGAAATGCGGGACCTTGAAACAATCAGGCTGGCAATGACCGCAGCTGAAACTGGCCACCTTGTTTTTGGAACTTTGCATACCACGTCTGCCGCCAAAACCATCGATCGTATTATCGACGTATTTCCTGCCGCAGAAAAAGACATGATTCGCGCCATGCTTTCCGAATCGTTACAGGCGGTCATTTCTCAAACCTTGCTAAAGAAAAATGGCGGCGGACGAATTGCCGCACATGAAATCATGGTCGGTACATCGGCAATACGAAACCTGATTCGTGAAGCCAAGGTTGCGCAAATGTACTCTGCAATCCAGACCGGTCGTAAAGATGGCATGCAAACCTTGGATCAAAACATGAAAGAACTGGTTGATAAAGGACTTATCAATGCAAAAATGGCCATGGAAAAAGCCGTCAATAAAGATATGTTCCGGTAGGAAAATCATGGATTTTAATGCTCTACTTCAACTAATGGTGCAGAAAAAAGCATCAGATTTATTTATAACTGCAGGCCGGGCGCCAACAATAAAAGTCGATGGTAAACTGCTTGAAGTTTCCAAGACACTGCTGACCCCTGAACAGTCCTTAATGCTGGTACAAAGCTTGATGAACCAGCGTCAACGGGATGAATTTGAAAACACCAAAGAATGCCAGTATGCCATCGGCGTCAATAATCTGGGCCGTTTTCGGATCAGCGCATTTACCCAACGTGACGCGGCCGGCATGGTGCTCAGGCGCATTGAAAATGACATACCAGATGCCGAATCATTAAATTTACCACCTATATTAAAAGATCTAATCATGGCAAAACGCGGTTTGGTGCTGTTTGTCGGTGCGACTGGCACCGGTAAGTCAACATCATTAGCGGCCCTTATCAAATATCGGAATCAAAACAGTAGCGGACATATCATCACTATTGAGGATCCTATAGAATTTCAACATCCGCATCTGGGTTGCATTGTCACTCAACGAGAAGTGGGGATTGATACCGAATCTTATGAGGTGGCGTTGAAGAACACCCTGCGCCAAGCGCCCGATGTGATATTGATTGGTGAAATCAGGTCTCGAGAAACCATGCAAAATGCGATCACTTTTGCTGAAACCGGACATTTATGCCTGTCTACACTGCATGCCAACAATGCCAATCAAGCCATAGACCGTATTATGCATTTCTTCCCGGATGAAATGCATGGCCAGTTATTTATGGATTTATCGCTTAATTTACGGGGCATAGTTGCCCAGCAATTGATCAAACGAACAGACGGCCAAGGGCGTTATCCCGCAATTGAAATATTGATTAATACGCCTTTAGCCAAAGATTACATCCGTAAAGGCGAGATTAGCAAGCTTAAAGAATTAATGAAAGATTCGCGTGAACACGGCATGCAGACCTTCGACCAGTCACTCTATGATTTATATATGACCGGAAAAATAAGTTATGAAGATGCGCTTAACTCCGCTGATTCCCGTAATGAAGTCCGCTTGATGATCAAACTGGGCTCCGAAACAGCCGGGAGTTTTGGCGATGATGACATGACACTATCAGATACGGATAATTAACTTAATAACTGGTAAAATTATTTTATTTAAATTCAAGCGAGAACTTATGACCGCTCCAGAAGCATTATACGAATCAACACTGCCGTCTTTAAAACTTCGCGCTCGCGGAAAAGTTCGGGATATTTATGATATTGATGACCAACACATGCTGATCGTGAGCACTGACCGACTGTCTGCCTTTGATGTGATTTTACCGGATCCTATTCCAGGCAAAGGCCGGGTTTTAACCAGTGTGTCCAATTTCTGGTTTGAAAAAATGAAGCATGTTATGCCGAATCATCTGACTGATATTCCATTGGAACAAGTCGTTCCCGATAATTCAGATCGGGCACAGATTGAAGGTAGGGCTATCGTTGTTAAATTATTAAAGCCATTGCCGGTTGAAGCCATTGTGCGCGGTTATCTGATCGGCTCCGGCTGGAAAGATTACCAAAAAACCGGCGCTATCTGCGGCATTCAATTACCCGAGGGCTTATTACAAGCCCAACAATTACCGGAAGCGATTTATACGCCATCCACAAAAGCAGCAGTCGATCAGCATGATGAAAATGTCACGTTTGAAGCAACTGTTAACTTGATAGGCAGGGACCTAGCCGAAAAAGTGCGCGACGCCAGCTTAACGCTATATCGCGAAGCCGCAGCCTTCGCCAAAGAGCGTGGCATTATTATTGCCGATACCAAATTCGAGTTTGGCGTCGATGATGACGGTGTTTTATATTTGATTGATGAAGCCTTAACGCCTGATTCATCAAGATTCTGGCCTGCGGATCAATATCAGGTCGGAATCAGCCCGCCTAGCTTTGACAAACAGTATATCCGCGATTATCTGGAAACCTTGGACTGGAATAAAACTGCACCCGGCCCACATTTACCCTCTGAAGTAGCTGCGTATTGCGCGGAGAAATACCGCGAAGCTGAAATCAGGTTAACGCAGGGTTGATGCTCATATCTGCAGGGGCGATTCATTTACCTTCGGTGGATAAATTCGCCCCCCACAGAGCCGTGAATTAACTTATGTATTCTGCCTGATAACGGGAGACCCTGATGCGTTCAGACCAATAGTCCGAGGGCAATCCTGCTTTTTGTTTTAAATGCCGTAAAAATTGCTTAGGCTCTGGTAGTGCCCCCCAAACTGAAGGCAAAAATGTTCCACGTCGATTACCTTCCTCCAAAATCAACCCGTCTATGCCCGGTTGTAACTGGGCGATTAAATCCTGCTCCGAACTAAATGACATCGACTCAGCCGGTGTGAGCAGCGACAGATAAATTTCAAGCTCATCGAATTCATCAACTTGCAACGGTGGGAAGCGAGGATCTTTAAAAGCGGCCGAAAAGGCATTTTCGGCAATATCTTCAGCCAGCGGTCTGACCGCTTCCAACATACCAATACAACCGCGTAACTGCTGATTTAACTGCAAAGTAACAAAAGTGGCTCGTTGCTCAGTTAGCTCTTCCGGATAATCAGCCAGATTGATTGTTAGTGGTCGACCGGTTTGTAAGCCATGTTGTATGGAGTTTTTGGCTAATGCCAATAGCTGTTGCTGATTGGCTTTATTCAATGACATAAGCACCATAACCTACTACGCTGGATTTATCTCCTACCGTGTCGCCAGAATTGCGCAAATCAATCATATTGATCGAAAGTGATTTTTTCCGCGCGAGTTTTAACAATCCGCTAACAGGAATCATCCCGCAGGCAAATTCTGAAGCAAGCTGCTCATAATTCAACTCCTCTATAAGTTTAGTTGTCGCCTGATCCATCAGTTTGGAAGTCGCATAATCGTGATAATGACTTAAGTCAGAACTAATAACTATCAGTGTTTCTTCACCTCCCCACAGAGCTTCAAGAACCTGACTGACTTGAACAGGCAAAGCATCACCAACAACAACAGGCACGATTTTGAAGTCATTCAGTACCTCTTGTAAAAATGGCAAATGCACTTCCAGACTGTGTTCATAGGTGTGTGCCTGCTCAAGATATTCAACAAAAGGCAATTGTGCGATAGCCTCTACCGCTTGCAGATCAACCGGGACATTACCCAGCGGCGTGGTGAATGTTTCCGCCCGACTCACCGCAAGTCCCCTAAAGGCAAAACGATGAGACGGCCCCAAAAGCACAACTCGGGTTATCAGGTTTCTGGCATTTATTAGGCGGGCATAAGCGCTTGCTGCAATCGGGCCGGAATATATATAGCCAGCATGAGGCACAATAATGGCTTTGGGCGGTTTCGCATTGGTTGCGGCTTCTCTCAAAAACTGGCCAAGCATCATATGAAGTTGCTTTGGACTTTCAGGATAAAATGTACCTGCTACGGCGGGTTGTCTAATCATAATTTTATCTTGTTTGTTTTACCGTGAGAATCATTAATCCGGATGGTTAGTTAGAAAACATTTTAAATAATCTCGATAGTAGAGCCAGGTTCAATTTTTATCCATACGTATCAATACGTAAGACCACAAAAAACATTTATTTTCTTACTCTTATAAGTCATGCTAGAAAAGATTAAGTTAAATGATTTATATCATAACAGGAGAATAATCATGACTGACTTTATTACCCAGGATACCGTAAAAACCCGTTACTGGCATACTCTCGAAGACGGTCGGGTACAATGTGATCTGTGCCCACGATACTGCAAGACGCACAATAACCAGCGTGGCTTATGCTTTGTCAGACAGAATGTAGATAACCAGATTGTTATGACCAGTTACGGTCGCTCCAGCGGCTTTGCCATTGATCCTATCGAGAAAAAACCATTAAATCATTTTTTGCCGGGCACCCCTGTGTTTTCGTTCGGTACTTCAGGTTGCAATATGGCCTGCAAGTTCTGTCAGAATTGGGATATCAGCAAATCCAGGGAAATGGATACCTTGATGAGCAAGGCCTCTCCCGAGGCTATCGCCCAAGCCGCAAAACATTATGGCTGCGCTAGCGTCGCATATACCTATAATGATCCGGTGATTTTTCATGAATATGCGCTGGATACCGCACAAGCCTGTCGTAGTCTGGGCATCAAATCGGTTGCGGTTTCGGCAGGTTATGTTTGTGAGCAACCCAGAGCGGAATTTTATCAATGGATGGATGCCGCCAATATTGATTTAAAAGCCTTTACCGAACGTTTTTATCACGACTTAACCGGCGGTCATCTGGAGCCGGTTTTAGAAACACTAAAATACATTAAACATGAAACTTCGACCTGGCTGGAGCTAACCACGCTGATCATTCCGGGCGAAAATGATTCGGAAGCCGAGCTGGAAGCCATGACCCAATGGGTAGTCGAACATCTTGGACCGGAGGTGCCGATGCATTTTAGTGCATTCCATCCCGACTGGAAGATGCAGGATAAGCCAGCCACACAGCTTTCTTCATTATTGCAGGCTAGACGAATCGCTATAAAAAACGGCGTGCGCTATGCCTATGTAGGCAATGTGCATGACAAGTCTGCAGACAGCACCTATTGTCATAGTTGCAAACAGTTACTGATAGGTCGTGATTGGTTCGAGTTGTCCGAATGGAATTTGGATGAACCTGGGAACTGCCGATTTTGTGAGGAACAGTGTGCGGGGGTGTTTCAATCTAAACCGGGAAACTGGGGAGCGAAACGACAAGCCGTGTTGATGGAATGAGATAAACTGATATCCGGAGAAAATTTGGAGTTCAAATCTAGGCTTGAACTCCAAACTTTATATGTTATTCAGCAACTTGCAAGCTGTATTCGCACCAGCAATCTAACTTGACTTACAAACTACAACGAATCACCAATATATTTTTTATAAAACGGCCAGGTTTTAACGTGCAGATGCTTTCTAATCGGAGATTTAATAACCGATACGCACAAAGCAATCGAAAACAAACACCAAACTGCTGCATATTCGTTGGGATCGGTAGTGGTAACGTCAGAAATAAACGGCCCGATTAAATAATGAAAGCCTACGAAACGCCAGGAACCGTACATCAAAGGCAGATAAAATGCGACCAGAATATAAGTAAAAGCGTGCAAACCCCAGTTAAAGCCAAACAACCAGCCGACAGGATCGGACATCAAGCCGTTCAGAGGCATTTGCCAAGCGATATGCCAGGAACCCGAAGTGGAGCATACACTCGGCCCACAAAAACCCTCTGTACCAACGTGGCAAGACCCAGCCCAGACAAACGGGTACATTTTGATCAACATGAACAACGTACCGATCGCGCAGAGTGTATAGACAGTCGTGCGTATTTTCAATTTAACGCTTTCCGGAATGAAATACATCGCGACCATGTTGACAAAAAATGGTTGGAAAGAAACATGCAAATAACCTAAAAGCGTGAGAATCTGATTACTAGGATTGTCACATAAATCGATATAAACGTAGGTAGCGGCCTGTAACAATTCCATTAAGGCAAAATAAGTTAACGGAATCCAAAGCTCTTTTGATTCCCCTTGTTTAATCGCAACATACGCTGCGGTACTAAGACCTGCGACGGCTAAAACACCAGACGCTTCACCACTCCAACACATAGAACTGACCTTATTTTAATTATTAAATACCGCTTACCCATGAACAGGTAGCCGTAATGTTTTATTGGCTGTGATGTATACCATTGAGTGATCGCCAGTCAACACAGCTATAGCCTTGTTTTTTAAAATCCGCAAGCAGAAACATAAGTGATCTAAACAAACGGTAGTAAACCTAGACATTGTATTACACTGACAGGAATTGAGAAAACGTAATCCATTTTGTAATTATTTGACCACTCAAAATGGAATACAGATGACGTGGATTTAAACAGATGAAAAACGATACTTTTAGGTTCTGGTTAACCAGATCTCCGCGGCCAACTAAATACCCTTATATCCCGAAGTAATCGGATAACGCCGATCGCGACCAAACGCACGCTCTGTAATTCTAATGCCTGGCGGTGATTGCCTGCGCTTATATTCGTTTCGATCAACCAGGCTGATGGCCCTGGTAACGTCTTCGCGGCTGAATCCGGCAGCGATGATTTCATCGGCAGATTGATCTTTTTCAATATAACGTTCCAAAATCGGATCAAGCAGATCATAAGGCGGCAAGGAATCAGCATCAATTTGATCCGGTGCAAGTTCGGCCGATGGCGGTCTTGTGATAACTCGTTCGGGTATGACCTGAGAAATCGAATTACGATAACAGGCCAGCTGATAAACCAATAGTTTAGGCACATCCTTGATTGGTGCAAAACCGCCGGACATGTCGCCGTAAAGGGTCGCATAACCGACGCTCATTTCACTTTTATTGCCGGTAGTTAACAATAATTTGCCTTGTTTGTTCGACAGTGCCATTAACACCACGCCCCGGCAACGCGCCTGAATATTTTCCTCGGTGGCGTCTTTGGCAGTGCCGACAAAAATATCAGCCAGCATGCCGGTGAACGCCGTAACAGCCGGTTCTATCGGAATGCTGTGATAATGAACGCCCAACAGTTGCGCTTCAAGTACAGCATCTTCATTACTCATGTCCTGGGTATAACGTGACGGCAACAAAACCGCTTCAACTTTATCCGCGCCCAAGGCATCAACCGCCAAAGCCAGGACAAGCGCTGAATCAATACCGCCGGACAAACCTAAAATAGCACCCTGGAAACCGTTTTTTCTAACGTAATCTTTAATGCCCAAAACCAGCGCCTGATATTCGCTGGAGATTTGATTATAAAGCGGTGCGCAAGTGGTTTTTATGGGCTGGTTGCCATCAAACTCAACCACACTTAGCTGTTCTTTAAACTCTGCTGCACGAAAAACGATGTCGCCATCAGCGTCCACGACAAACGATGCGCCGTCAAAAATCAATTCATCCTGACCGCCAACCTGATTGACATAAACCAACGGCAATTGAGCAGCCTTAACCTGGCGACATACAATGTCTTCTCGTTGATGTATTTTTCCCGCGTTAAACGGTGAGGCGTTAAGTGTTAGCAATAACTCGGCACCCGCTTGTTTGTTGTCTTCAATAATCCCGGATCGCCAAACATCTTCACAAATAGTCAGCCCTATAAACCTGCCGTTGAACTCGAATACACAGGGATTGTCACCTGCCGTGAAATAACGTTGTTCATCAAAAACGCCGTAATTAGGCAAGGCACGTTTGCGATAACAGGCCACAATCGCGCCCTGATGAAGCACTGCAGCGCTGTTGTAAAGTTTGTCGCCTTCGTGTTCAGGAAACCCAATAACCAGGGCAATGCCAGGAACACGGTCGGCAATTTGATAAAGCGCGTTATTTGCGGCGGTAATAAAATCGCTGCGAAACAACAAATCTTCTGCCGGATAGCCGGTGACGGTCAGTTCCGGAAAAACGACCATATCGGAAGCCAAATGATCACGGGCATGAATTGCCGTTTTGACGATGTTGTCAATATTGGCGGCAATATTGCCAACCAGAAAGTTGGTTTGGGCCAAGGCTATTTTTAGGGGCATTCGTAGAGAAATTTTTTGTAGGTTGAGTGGTATTTGTTAACAAATTCAGCGAAGACTGCAAACACATGATTGCTATATTCTATGCTTCCAATAATCAGGATCTCGATGCAGATGCATAACCGCACCAATATAGATTTTATCTTGTTCTTCAGCATATAAAATCCCATATGGAAATCTTCTTACCAAAGACCTTCTAATGCCATCTTCAATGATTAACCATGCTTTTGGAAACGCAATAATTCGATCAAGTGCAGCGAAGGTCTCCAGTGAAAAGTCATAACCCAAGCCTTTTTCTATGTCTTCGTAATAATCAATAGCTGCATTAAATTCTGATTCCGCAGCAGGATGAAATAAAACGTTTACTGCTAAAATCTAGCCTCAATTTTTTTAAACACCTCATCACTGGAAACAGCAGTTATCTCCCCTGATCTCAGTTGTTGTAAGCGGTGTTTTGCAACTAAAGCCCATTTCGTATCAATTTCTAATTCCGGAGTATTTAAACTTCGAAGATATGAATCTACCACCAATGTTCGCTCTTCGATGGGTAACGAAACAGCTTCTGCTATGAGGTCTTTGGTTTTCATGTTTTCTCCATTTTTTAACCACGAATATCAAGTCAGATTACAAACACCCCTTCATCGCCACGCCAATATCCGTTGGCGAACTGACTACTTCAATACCTGCAGCTTTGAGCGCGGCGACTTTGCCTTCCGCAGTGCCTTTACCACCGGTCACAATTGCACCGGCATGGCCCATGCGTTTTCCGGGAGGTGCGGTTTGACCCGCGATATACGCAACCACAGGTTTGGTGACATGAGCTTTAATATATTCTGCGGCATCTTCTTCTTCGCCACCGCCGATTTCACCGACCATGACAATACCTTTGGTTTGTTCGTCAGCCTGAAAACGACTGAGCACGTCGACAAAATTCATGCCGTGAATCGGATCGCCGCCTATACCAACACAGGTGCTTTGTCCCAGGCCTTGCGCAGTGGTTTGATGTACCGATTCGTAGGTTAAGGTGCCGGAGCGCGATACGATACCTATCGAACCAGGCAAATGGATATTGGCAGGCATGATGCCAATTTTGCATTCTCCAGGAGTGATGATGCCCGGGCAGTTGGGACCAATTAACAAGGCACCGGTTTCAGCCATAGCCGCCTTAACGCGCAGCATTTGTAAAATGGGTATGCCTTCTGTGATGCAGACGATTAGTTTGATTCCGGCATCAACGGCTTCCAGGATGGCATCGGCCGCATAAAAAGGCGGCACATAAATGACGCTGGCGGTCGCGCCGGTATTATTGACTGCATCCTGTACCGTATTAAACACCGGCAAGCCCAAATGGATTTCGCCGCCGCGTTCCGGGGTCACGCCGCCAACCAATTGCGTGCCATAGTCCAGGGCTTGTTGGGAATGAAAGGTACCTTGTTTGCCAGTAAAGCCCTGGCAAATTACTTTGGTTTCTTTATTGATTAAAATACTCATACTACGGCCTCCGCCAATGCTACAACTTGTTCCGCCGCGTGTGCCAAATCATCCGCTGCGAAAAGATTTAGTCCGGTGTTGCTTAACAAGGCGCGACCCTGTTCGGCATTAGTGCCTTCAAGCCGCACTACCACCGGTACGGTAACGTGAATTTGCTCAACTGCCGCTAAAATGCCTGCCGCGATAATATCGCATTGCACAATACCGCCAAAAATATTCACCAATACCGCTTTGACGCTGTTATCAGAAAGAATCAGCTTGAACGCTTCGCAAACTTTTTCAATACTGGTGCCGCCGCCGACATCCAGAAAATTCGCCGGTTGTCCGCCTTTCAGTTTAACCAGATCCATGGTCGCCATCGCCAGTCCGGCACCATTAACCATGCACCCAATGTTACCGTCCAGGGTGATGTAATTAAGTCCGAACTGTTGGGCTTTATTTTCTTTTTCATCTTCCTGTTCGGCATCTTTCATCGCCAGAATATCAGGATGCACCTCGACCGCATTATCATCAAAATTGATTTTGGCATCCAGCGCCAACAAGTCACCGCTATCTGTTTCTATCAGCGGGTTAATTTCAATTTGACTAGCATCTTTGGCTATAAACAAGTCATACAAACCTTGCATGATTTTTGCCAACGCTTTGATTTGTGTGCCTTTAAGCCCCAAAGTGTAGGCGACTTTCCGGCATTGATAAGCCTGTAAGCCGGCAGCTGGATGCACAGGCACCGAGATGATTTGTTCGGGGGTTTCGTGGGCAACGGTTTCAATATCCATACCGCCCGCTGCAGATGCAACAAAAATTATGCGTTGAGAGCCGCGATCGACCAGTATGCTTAAATATAACTCACGTTTGATCGGGTAAATTTTTTCGATTAACAATGAATTAATCGGTAAGCCATGCGCATCCGTTTGCTGGGTGGCCAGTCTCTTGCCCAACATGCCCTGACTAAATTCGGTCACTTCAGCCAGTGATTTTGCCAGCTTTACGCCGCCGACTTTGCCCCGACCACCGGCATGAACCTGGGCCTTAACTACCCAACCATCTCCGCCCAAATCTTTGGCAACCTGTGCGGCGCTTTCAACTGTTATCGCCTGTTTGCCTTCAGGCACAGGTATGGCGTAATGCAAAAATAACTGTTTAGCCTGATACTCATGGATATTCATTTATTACTCCTGGATAGACCGGTTAAATCCGGCGGAATTTTCATACACTGATAACAACTAAATGCTACGATTGTCCACTGACACTTTAATTAGCTTTCGGCGGTTAATCTGGCCCCTACAAACTTGCCCGTATTCAATTAACCTATTTATCAAGCATTTTAACCAAGTCACTGTAAAACGCCATTCTAAAAACACACATGTCTGCAAATAGCACTGAAACTATCTTCCCATGTCCCTTCTCTAAAGGCTACGGCATTCCGGCCCAACAAGCCTGGCTATTGCTTAAGGTATTTTTAGGTTATCGACTAATACTTGCCGGTCTGTTTATCGCACTGTTTTACAGCGACAAAAGCACGTCCTTACTTGGCAGTTACGATAGCGAATTATTCATTCACAGTAGCCAGGTTTATTTATTTTTCTCTTTACTTTCCTCAATCTGTATAGGCTGGCGACTCATTAGCTATGCACTACAGGCGCAGTTTCTTATTTTTACTGACATTCTCATTCTCACCTTAATCATGCATGCTTCAGGCGGGATTAACAGTGGTCTTGGCACTCTGCTTGCTGTATCTATCGCCGTAGGTGGTTTATTAATCGGAGGACGCTGTGCAATGTTCTTCGCAGCACTGGCCAGTTTAGCAGTCTTGGCAGAACAGGTATTTGCCGATTATTCACACAGCTTCGATTCCAATTCTTACGCTAATGCAGGTATGCTGGGCGCTTCATTTTTTACTATTGCATTATTGTCCTATATCCTCGCAAAACGTAGCGAGCAAATATTCCAACTTGCCGATCAACAACAACAAACCATCACCAAGCTGGAAGATCTTAACAAATACATTATCCAGCACCTGCAATCCGGCATTATTATCACCAATAAGCAGCAAGCTATACAAATGGCCAACGAGGCGACCTTAAAACTGGCTAATTTGAAAACCATGGTGGTCCAATTGGCCGATATTTCAGATTTTTTATCGCTCGCGTTTCAAACCTGGCTAACTGATCCAGAACAAAACTTTGTTTTGTTACAACTACCTAACCAATCGGAAATACACTGCCGGTTCATGCCACTACCCACTGGTCACGAAACTTATTATATGGTTATTCTTGAGGATATTGCGCTTTATAATCAGCACGTCCAGCAAAGTAAGCTGGTCTCACTAGGCCGATTGACTGCCAGCATAGCCCATGAAATACGTAATCCCTTAGGTGCAATAAGCCATGCAGGTCAATTACTCTCTGAAAATCCACTATTATCCAGTCAGGACAAACGTTTAACTGAAATAATTCAAAATCACTCTGGACGTGTTAATCATATTATCGAAGATATTTTACAACTTTCCAGAAGAACCGATTCACGCCGAGAAATGATTAACCTGAAATCATGGCTGGCCAATTACCTAAAGACTTTTTTTCTTGAAAATGCCGTCACTTCCGATATCTTCAGCTTTTCTTTTCCAACGGAAGTTTTGGGCGCGTTCATTGATCTCGGGCATTTAAAACAGATCATGGACAATCTGTGCCGAAACGCGCTTAAATACGGCAACCCTCAGAAAGGTAAAATTCAAATTCGTATTTTTACCCTGCAACAGTCATCCTGCCTGGAAATAATAGATAATGGAGCTATTATCAGTCGGGAAAATCAAAATCATCTGTTTGAACCTTTTTTTACTACCTCATCCAGCGGAACAGGTCTGGGGCTTTATATCTCAAAAGAATTAGCCGAATTAAATCAGGCCAAATTAAGCTATTATTTAACCGATGATAACCGTAACTGTTTTCGACTGTGCTTGTTAAATGCAGAACAAAATCTGATTGATTTATGAAAAAACCACTGGCTTTAATTGTAGACGACGAACCTGATATACGTGAACTGCTTGAAATAACTTTAAACAGAATGGCTATTGAAACGTGTACGGCCGAAGATATACATGGCGCAAAACAGCTATTACAACATAATCTATTTGATGTTTGCCTTACCGACATGAAACTGCCAGATGGCAACGGTTTAGAGCTAGTTGACTTCATTCAAACCTTAGCTACACCTTTACCGGTTGCCGTTATTACAGCACACGGAAATATGGAGTCGGCGATTTTGGCGATGAAAAAAGGTGCGTTTGATTTTGTATGCAAGCCGGTTGATTTATCGGGACTTAGAGTCTTGATTAACAATGCCTTAAAACTCTCTGAAGCAACTACCAAAGACAGACGAAGTCGACATTTATTGCTCGGAGACTCCTTGGTCATGCAGGAGATCAGGTCAAAAATAAACAAGGTCGCCAGAAGTCAAGCGCCTGTTTATATCAGCGGTGAATCAGGAACCGGTAAAGAACTGGTTGCAAGACTGATCCATCAACACAGTTCGCGCAGCGAACATGCTTTTGTACCTATTAACTGTGGCGCAATTCCCTATGAACTGATGGAAAGTGAGTTTTTCGGCCATAAAAAAGGCAGCTTTAGCGGCGCGATCAGCGACAAAAAAGGCTTGTTCCAGTCAGCAGAAGGCGGCACATTGTTTCTTGATGAAGTTGGCGACTTACCCTTGTCTCTCCAAGTTAAATTATTACGTGCGATTCAAGAAAAAAAAATTCGCCCCGTTGGAGACTCGCAGGAGATTTCGGTTGATATCCGTTTACTTAGCGCCACCCATAAGAACCTGAGCGATATGGTTCAAGAAGGCAGTTTCAGACAAGATTTATATTATCGTATCAATGTCATTGATTTTCACGTTCCACCCTTGCGTGAACGCCCTGAAGATATACACGGACTTGTTAATCATATCCTGGCCAGATTGACAGAAGCTAATAAGCAGGAAATACCCTTGTTATCAACTGCGGCACTGTCGGCCTTGCAGCAATATTCTTTCCCTGGAAATGTGAGAGAACTTGAAAATATTTTGGAACGGGCGCTTGCAATGTATAACGGTAGCCGCATTGAGAAAGAGGATCTTAATCTACCAAAAGATTCCTATCTTGCCAAACCGCCTGAGTTTGATCCAGACTCAAGTTCGCTGGAAATGCATCTGGAAAAAATCGAAAGAAAAGCTATCACCCAGGCACTGGAAAAAAATCAATGGGACAAAATTGCCACCGCCAAGCATTTAGGCATATCAATAAAATCATTAAGTTACCGAATGAAAAAACAGAATATCGATGACTCAAGCTAATAACTATATTGAATAATTAGCTTGGCTTTTTAAATTTTACGACCTTGTTTAGAGGGCTTAGGTTAATTTCATCAAGCACTATCTTTGCACGCGAATTTAGCACATAGGATACTGTTTCTGCGACATCCTCCGGCTCGATAAAATTACTGGGTTCATCGCCAGGCTCAAAAGATAAGGAATCAAAAAATGCGGTTTTGACCATGCCGGGATTAATAAGGCAGACGCGGACATTACTTTTACCGCATTCTTCACGCAAAGACTGGGTAAAGCCGCGTAGCGCAAACTTACTGGCGCAATATAACGCTCCTTTACGACTGCCTTTTAAAGCGGCTTCCGAGCCTATAAAAATCAAATCGCTGTGCTCTTTCCGTTTTAACGCAGGTAACAAGGCTTTAACCATAAAAATCTGACTGGTAAAGTTAAGTGTCATCAAATCTTCAATTTGTGTGTAAGAAAATTCCTCAACCGAGCCAAACTGACCTTTTCCTGCACAAAAAATAACTGCGTCAAGCTCTGGATACGCAAGTTCCAATTCGCGCATTTTTTTCGGTATATCTTTCAATCGACTTAGATCCAGCTGCACCGGAATGAAATTATCCCCATGCTGAACAATCTGACTACAATCACGAGACACGCCGAGCACTTGGTGCCCCTGTTGCAGTAAATTTCTGGCGATCGCGCGACCTATCCCGGAACTGGCACCGGTTACCAGAACTGTACGTTTTATAGACTGCATGGGAAAAATTTTGCAACTGGAATATAAGTTAAAATTAGTTGCGTGCAAAACTGCATCATTTCCTGCTCCAATTCCTGTTTATAAGAAACCATACCCTGCTGGCTAAGTAGAGGTCCCGAAAAAAGTTTTTCTTCGGGATAAAGCCGGTGAACTTTTTTAAAAAAGTTTTCCGGCAATCTGAAAACACCCAGACTGACTGAATGCAACTGTTTTAAATCAATACGGGAAAAAACCTGCTCAAAAAACTGTTGGTATTGTTGTTGATAGCCTGATTGATAAATTAGCGGATCAAAGCGCAAGCCAATTTGCCAACCTTGTTCCTGTAATTTGCACAAGGCATCCAAACGACGCGCTACTGAAGGAGCTTTTGCCTCGACTTTTTTGGCTATTTCATCGGGAGACAGGCTGAATGCGACAATACAGCGTGGCAGCGGCTCACGATTTAACAGACTTCTGACTTGCGTACTTTTGGTTCGTAATTCCAACCAGGCATTAGGTAAGGTAACAAAAAAAGGTAAAAACTGCTCGGCAAAGCCTGTTACCGGCTCCAAAGCCAGGCTGTCACAATCGTAACCGGAAAAAAAATGCATATTTTCGTCAGGCGCTTCGGCGCATAGTTGCCTTATATGCTGCTGAAAATCTTCGTAATTAATAAACAACACATAATTGGCTGATTGATACATACCTTGTAAAAAGCAATAGCGACAATCGTAAAGGCAATTCAGCATGTGCGAAAAATAATAATTTTTGCTTGCACCAATGCCATAACCCAAAGGCGCTGGCAGTGCAAAATTCTTATATTTCTCTGCCAATATCAAGGCAGGCTGCTGTTTTTGCAAACGAAAATTTTGTGCTTTCGGGTTAAACACTTCGCCGTAACGACCGCAAATTATTTTTCGCGCTTGCGGGAATCGCCCAACAATATCAATAACACGCGGGTGTTGCAAAATAGCTTCTTCTATATAAATTGTTTCAATCATATGTTTTTTTTCAGGATTCTGTTTACATAATGTAGCACAGCTTGCTCTAACGAAAGTCGATGGCGTTATTGTGATTGATCATGAAGACCCCATATAGGGTAAAATACATTAACCTAACTAACACATTATCAAACATGAAAACAAATAAGATTGGTTTTATCGGTGGCGGCAATATGGCGTCTAGCCTGATTAGTGGATTGATTGCCAGTGGCCATGCCCCGGAACAAATTTGGGCATCCGATATTAACCCGGATACCCTAACCAGTCTGGGTAACAGACTAAACGTTAACACCTCGGCTAACAATGCTGACATTGTAAATGCAGTTGATGTTGTTGTTCTGGCGGTCAAGCCACAAACACTGAGTAAAGTAGCTCAAAGCCTGGCAGAACTGGTTCAGCAAAAAAAACCACTGGTGGTTTCAATCGCTGCGGGTATTAACCAAAATAGTTTAAGTAGCTGGTTAGGTGCTGAAACCGCCATAGTACGGTGCATGCCGAACACGCCTGCGCTGGTATTAACCGGCGCTACTGCCTTGCATGCCAATGATAAGGTAACGGCTGTACAGCATAATCTCGCGGAAAGTATTTTGCGAGCGGTTGGTATTGCAATTTGGGTTGAAAATGAAGCCGAACTGGACGCTGTCACAGCCGTTTCAGGCAGTGGCCCGGCCTATTACTTTTTACTCATGGAAGCTATGGAAACTACCGCCTTAGAATTAGGTTTAAGCTTGGGAACCGCTCGTTTACTGGTTCAGCAAACAGCCTTGGGTGCTGCAAAAATTGCACTGGAATCCGCCGAATCTCCGGAAAGTCTTCGTAAACGTGTCACCTCGCCAGGCGGCACTACCCAGCAAGCTATAGAAACGTTCGAACAAGGCGGCTTCACCCAATTGGTTTCAAAAGCCCTGCATGCGGCGCGAGACCGTTCTATTGAAATGTCTAAAGAAATGGAGAACCTCTGATGGATTCAAGCTACATGACTGATCCTGTTATTTTTATTATCGACTCGCTTTTTTCGCTTTATATTCTGGGTGTATTACTGCGCTTTTTATTGCAATGGACCGGCGCTGATTTTTACAACCCTATCTCCCAGTTCCTAGTCAAAGCAACACATCCGCCATTAAAATTGCTACGCCGTTTTGTACCATCTATTGGAAAAATAGACACCTCCTCTATGGTACTGGTCTTTAGCTTGCAAATGGTTGCTGATTTTTCGATATTACTGCTAAAAGGCGTGACCATCAGTATTGGAGCCTTAACTATTCTATCGCTAACTCAACTGGTCTCGTTGCTGATTAATATTTTTATCTATGCTGTATTTGCCAGAGCCATACTCAGCTGGTTGAATCCGGGTATGTTTGGTGCCGCATCGTCTATCTTGCGTAGCCTCACCGAGCCTATGCTTGATACATGCCGCAAAGTCATTCCCGATTTGGGCGGCATCGATTTATCTCCTTTGGCTGCACTGATGTTATTACAAGTTGCAAAAATGGTGATATTGCCTCCGTTGCACCAACTAGCCAATTTGATCGGTTGAACTGGTATCAATGGGAACAAGGCGTTTTAACCCTGAATCTCCATGTTCAACCCAAAGCCAGTAAAGATGAATGGTCAGGGTTGCATGGAGATCGGCTAAAACTGAGAATTAAGGCGGCACCGATTGACGGTAAAGCCAATCAGCATCTTATTGGCTTTATAGCCACTGAGTTTGCAGTGACCAAATCGGCCTGCAAACTCATCTCTGGTGAGTCCGGACGGGAAAAACGTATTGCTATTAGCTCTCCAAAGAAGCTGCCATCCCTGCCCGACAATCTAAAGTTTGACATTTCTTTATAAAATCAAATAGCAAAGAACAGTCTTTTTTCACTGACTAACCTTCGCCTTTAATTTGCTCTACCCTATAATTAATTCTTTAAGCAAAAAAGATCATTTCGCCAACCATGCAAAAACGCATTTTTTCAACCAGTATTTTTTTAGTCTGCGTCATTTTTCAATGCGGCCAACCTGCCTTTGCAAAAAAAATGTACCGATGGGTCAATGAGCAAGGTGAAACCACTTTTTCGGATCAAGTGCCACCGGAAAACTCGAAATATCGCCGTGAGTCGCTTAACGAAAAAGGTCGAGTTGTCGAAATTACTGAACAGGCAAAAACAAAAGAACAGCAGGCCATGGATAATCGGCTCAATGAACTGAAAAAAGCCCAAGAAAAAGTTATCGCCCAGCAGACAGCCAATGACAAGGTATTACTTAGCACTTTTCGTAATCTACAAGATATGCAAGCCAGTCTTTTCGCAAAAATGCAATCACTGGATACGCAACGAAATTTGGCTCAAAGTAATTTAAAGCGCATTGAAATTCAACTGGAAACACAACAAAAAAAGGCCGCAGAACTTGAACGAAATGGCAAGAAAGTCCCCGCTTATTTACTGAATGAAATCAAGCAAACGGAAACACAGATCCAGGCAGCTTATGCCGAAATAAACAATCATATAGAAAAAAAGAACAAAGCCAAGGCAGAGTTCGAAGCCGACATCGAACGTTTCAAATTTTTAACCATGAAAAATACTGATCCATCTATGGCCTCTGACAAAAACATGGACCAGCAGACAGCCGATCAAATTGGCTTGTATACCTGTGAAACAGAAATATTTTGCACCAACGCCTGGCTAAGTGCACATGAATTTTTTAAGGCATATGCCACAACGCCCATTGATACTGATACCGACAAATTAATTATGGGCAGGTCGCCAGCAAATGACAGCGACCTAAGTTTTTCAATCTCAAAAATAATAGATGAAAACAAGAAACAGCAGCTTTTTTTAGATATTCGTTGTCGTGAATCTTCCCTGGGTATAGAACTCTGTGCAAGTCAGAAAGTTCGCGATATCAGATCTGCGTTCAGGTCATTTATTGAGGCCGCTGTGGGAAAATAATGTGTTTTCAAAAACCTGCGCCAAACAACTTTATATGTCTTTGTTTATATCAATTAATCAATAATGTACCAACACCCTGATTAGTAAATAATTCCAGCAATACAGCGTGATCGACACGACCGTCAATAATATGGACGCTGGTGACTCCGCCTTTTATCGCATCGGTACCGCAACGTGTTTTGGGAATCATGCCGCCAGAAATGGTGCCATCAGCGATAAGATCTTCCGTATGTTGTAAAGATAAACCGGTCAGGAGTGTTCCCTGTTTATCCAGAATGCCCGGTATATTGGTCAATAGAATCAATTTCTCAGCTCTCAACTGTTCTGCAATTTTTCCGGCAACCAGGTCGGCATTGATATTGTAAGAGTGACCGTCCTCTCCAACCCCGATGGGTGCGATGACCGGGATAAAATCACTGTCCACCAGCATGTCAAGAACTGCAGCATCAATATGACTGACTTCACCGACATGGCCCAGATCAATAATCTCATGCGCCACTTCTCCCTCCAATACTTCATGGGGAACAAGATGAAGTTTTTTTGCCTTAATCAAATTGCCATCTTTGCCGGTCAAACCTACTGCTTTGCCACCATGCAAATTGATTAAATTAACAATTTCCTTGTTTACCAAGCCACCTAAAACCATCTCAACCACATCCATGGTTTCACTGTCAGTGATACGCATGCCGTCGACAAAATCTGAGGTTTTACCTAATTTAGCCAATAATTGACCAATTTGCGGCCCCCCCCCATGAACCACAATCGGATTTAAACCGACCAGTTTCATCAATACAATGTCGCTGGCAAAGCTGTGTTTTAATTTTTCATCAATCATGGCGTTACCACCAAATTTAACGACTATGGTTTTACCTTTAAAACGCCGAATATATGGCAGCGCCTCAATCAGTACATCTGCTATCTGGGAAGCTTTTCTTTTTTGTATCATGACAATTTTTCTGTTGTTTTATAAAAATAAAAAAAACACCGCAAGAAAGAGCAGGGGGAATTTAAGGCTGCGCTCTTACTGGGAAATAAAGGACTTTCAATAAATTATTGGTAATGGGAGTATTTTGAACGTTATAAGCTATAAATAATCTGGCCCGCCTGTAAAGTATGCGTTACCCGTCCTTTTAGAGTGTGGCCCCAGAACGGCGTGTTAACACCCTGACTTTTCCAGTTTTCAGCATTAACCTGCCAGTCAAGTTCCGGATCAAATATGCAAACATCCGCTGCAAAGCCAGGTGTTAATGCGCCACTCTCTAACCGCAACACCCTTGCCGGATTGGCACTTAAGCAGCCGATGCCCTGTTCCAGTGTTATGGCGTGTTGTTTGACCAGTCTAAGCATCAATGGCAACAGAGTTTCCAGCGCTGATATACCTGGCTCCGTCTCTGGAAACGCACCCAGCTTTGCATCCAGATCATGTGGTTGATGGTCGGAACAAATGCTATTAAGTGTACCCTCAGCCAAACCTTGCCTTAAATACTGTTTATCAGCTTCAGTCCGCAAGGGCGGTAAGACATGGTAAGCACTGTCAAAAGGTTGCATGTCATTTTCAGTGAGATGGAGTTGATGAATGGCAACATCTGCACTGACTCTCAAGCCATATTTCTTGGCTTGATGAATTTGTATCACCGAACGCTTGGAACTTAGCTGGCCAAAATGAACTCGACAACCGGTTAGCTCAGCAAGTTCCAGACATTGTGCTAAAGCAATGGTTTCTGCTGCTTCAGGAATGCTGGGCAATCCATAGCGGGTAGCGACAACACCTTCATGTGCACAACCATTATTACTAAGCCAAAAATCATTGGGGCGAAACATTAACAACAAGTCATGACTCGCTGCATACTCCATGGCTCGTCTTAATATCAACAGATTTTTAACCGGTTGATTAGCATTACCGACCGCAATACAGCCAGCATTTTTAAGCGACAACATCGAACTCAGCTCCACGCCATCCAGCTTATGGGTAAGCGCTCCAATTGGATAGATTTGCCGATAACCGGCTATTTGGGCCAAATCCTTGATCAGTTCCGCAACAGCGGGCGTATCGATAACCGGCACAGTATCCGGCTGTAGACATAAAGTAGTGACACCGGCACTGGCTGCGGCAATAACTTCGCTCTTAAAGGTCGCTTTACGACTGTGTCCCATATCCCGCAAGCGAGTACTTAAATCGATAAAGCCCGGACATACGATTTGATCGCTGGCATCAATCACTTTATCAGCTTTAAATCCGGCCTGCTCATCGGTAACAGAAACAATTTTTCCATTTTCTATATAAATCGAACCTACACGATCCATGTCGTTGGCGGGATCAATGATTCTGCCTTTGGCTATGCATATACGGGTCATTACAGCCCCCCTGTTATAGCCAAGGATGGCGCTTGTGTAACCGGCCTTCCTGGACTGGAAGGTAATGTTTGCATCGCCATGGCCATAATCGCCATGCGCACCGCGATACCGTTACTAACTTGTTTGAGTATCACCGACTGCGGTCCATCAGCGACTTTGGAATCAATTTCAACACCCCGATTAATAGGTCCTGGATGCATAACGATTGCATCGGGCTTGGCAATTTTCAGCTTTTCTTCGGTAAGACCAAAACATTTGAAATATTCACTCTCACTGGGCAAGAGTGCCGAGGTCATACGCTCCTTTTGCAAGCGCAGCATCATAACCACATCAATATCTTTCAGCCCTTCGTTTAAATTATGTGAAACACTGACACCCAAGCTTTCCACATGTGCCGGCAGCAAGGTTTTCGGTGCAATAACCCTGACTTCAGCAACACCAAGAGTATTCAAAGCTTGTATCTCTGAACGTGCCACTCTGGAATGCAATATATCGCCAATAATGGCGACCCTTAAGTTTGAAAAATTTGGTTTGAGCTGCCGTATAGTAAACATGTCAAGCATCGCCTGAGTCGGATGGGCATGCTGCCCGTCTCCGGCATTGATAACGCTGATATGTGAGGCCGTCTGTTGAGCAATAAAATGCGCAGCACCGCTAAGCGCATGGCGCACCACAAACATATCGACAAACATGGCTTCCAGATTGCGGATGGTATCAAGCAGACTTTCACCCTTTGAGGTTGCCGACGTGGCAATATTCATATTGATCACATCAGCAGAAAGACGTGTTGCTGCCAGCTCAAAAGTAGTACGAGTACGGGTACTGTTTTCAAAAAACAGATTGACGATAGTCTTGCCTCGCAACAGAGGAACTTTTTTAACCTGTTGTGCTGACATGCCAGCGAAAGACTCGGCGGTATCGAGAATTTCTGTCAACAAACACTTATCCAATCCCTCAATACTCAAAAAATGCTTGAGTTTACCTTCATCGTTTAATTGCATGTTACCAATCATTACTTATGCCACCGAATCAATGGTTTCCAATTGAACACCCAAAGGCTCGGGACCGGTAATCTTGATCCTCTGGTTTGCATTCAAGATAATACTGGCACCAACGCAATCAGGATTTAGTGGAATTTGTTTGCCATCCCGAGCTATCAGAACAGCCAAAACAATTTGACTGGGCCGGCCATAATCAAAAATTTCATTCATTGCTGCACGAATGGTTCTGCCGGTATAAAAAACATCATCCACCAGAATAATATCGCGCCCTTCAATGTGCCTTGGTAACTGACTGGGTTTAACATTGGGATTAACACCGATTTGCGAAAAATCGTCTCTGTAAAACGAAATATCCACTAAGCTCAAAGGCTCGCTTATGGCCAAACGCGCATGCATTTGCTCAGCAATCCAAACTCCCCCGGTACGAATACCGATCATCAAGGGATTGCTAAGTTGTCTCTGGATGATGATATCTTTAAGCTCAGCTTCCAGGTTATTTAATAGTTCAGAAATTTCTAACACTTGAATCCTTTTAGATACGATCATTTAGCCAGGTTTGCAAAATAAGCTGGGCAGCCAGTTGATCCTGAACTTCCCATAATTTGCCAGCACTGACACTTACTTCTTCAAACAACATTTGTTTAGCTTCAAAAGTTGATAACGTCTCATCCTGATGAAAAACAGGCAATTGATAACGTCCTTCCAATTGTCTGCAAAACTTTAACATGCGAGGAGTTACCGGATTGTCTGAGCCATCCGTCTGTTTAGAAATTCCGACCACCAAACCGGCAGGACGCCATTCCTCTATTAATTTTCCTATGATGTTCCAGTCAGGATTTTGGTTAATCGAACGTATGGTTTGTAGTGGACTGGCTGACACAGTGATCGTTTGACCGACGGCTACGCCTATCTTTTTAGTTCCAAAATCAAAACCCAAATAGGTATCGGTATTCGCCTTCGTTAGCAATGGATCGTGCATATTGTATCTTGGATTACAGGCAAAAGAATGATCGCATTAATCAGCCGTGACCCGCTGGCGCGGTCAATTTGTTAATATCAATGCCAATCTGCTCGGCCGCTGCGCTCCAGCGCAAATTGATCGGAGTATCAAACATCACTTTTTTTCCGCAAGGCGAATTAAGCCAGGCATTATCCATGATTTCTTTTTCCAGTTGACCTGCTCCCCAGCCAGCATACCCTAAAGCTACCAGATAGTGTTCAGGGCCTTCACCTGCCGCAATGGCTTCAAGCACATCCCGTGAAGTTGTCAGAGAAATGGTCTCTGAGACAGCCATTGTTGCCTGCCAGGCCCCGCAAGAAGTATGCACTACAAAGCCGCGTTCCTGATGAACAGGGCCTCCTGCATAAACAGGAGCTTCAGAAGAAACAGGTGTCGCGACTTTTATATCCATCTGTTTAAAAATTTCGCCCAGCTTCATATCGGTCGCCCTATTAATGACAATGCCTAATGCCCCTTCCTCATTGTGTTGACACAAATAGGCAACTGTATGAAAAAAATTAGGGTCGGCCAACATTGGCATGGCGATAATAAACTGGTTATTTAAATAATTAGTTTGATTCATGTGACTAAGTATCAAAGTTTATGAGGCCTTAAGCAACTTTTTATCGCGCAGTCATACCTGATTCATCAGAAAACTTCCAAACCCGAGTAATCACCAGAACATCAAGTTCTTTCAGTAAATCCAAAGGCAACGGTGCAAAGGGGGCGCTCATCCTGACTATTTTTTTAGCTGCTTCATCCAGCTCTGGATTTCCCGAAGATTGATTAATGCGTATGCTATAAATACTGCCGTCAGCTTTAACTCCGACATCCATCGTTAAGCTACCTGAAAAATTCTGCTTGGCGGCAACCTCAGGATAATTAAGATTACCGGTACGCTCCACCTTATCTTCCCAATCTTTCATATATTGAGCTGCGACATATTTATTGGCGCTCACCGAATCAACAAATTTTATTTTATCCTGCTCCGGACTTTGCTGGCTGTGCCTGATTTCGGCACCGAGTTGTGCGACTTGTTGCTGCAGCATCTCGGCCGATAAATGTGGATGCTCTTCAGTCTTCTCTTTAGGCTCTGGCTTGGTTGCGGTTACTATCTTTTTTTCTGCAATTTTTTGGGTAATCACTTTTTTCTGGACTTTAGGTTTTGGCGCAACTGGTTTGGGCAAGCTCTTTTTGATCGGATTAACCTCAGCCAAACTCGGACTTGGCTCCTTTGGAGCTGGCGGCTCAGGTTTTCTATCTTGCTCCACCTCTGCAATCTGATTTTCCTGGGCCAAAACCGTTGCCTTTTCTGGCGCTTTTGGGCTGGGCATATTAACCAGGGTAATATCAAAAGTCCGGCTGACAGTCTCAGGCTGTGGGCTGGTAAAATTGACACCAAACCCAATAAGAACATGAATGACTGCAGCTATAAACAGCGCAATCAATAATGAGTCATTATTGGACAGGGGTGTAGGTGGCTCAAACAGTATGTGTTGCACTCTCATTGCAGAGTTATTTCTATATGATCCATGAGTTGACCACAAATATTCAGCCCAAACTGCCGATCCAGTTCTTGAACGCAAGTAGGGCTGGTTACATTAATTTCAGTCAGCGTATCACCGATCACATCGATTCCAACAAAAACCAAACCTTTCTCCCGCAAGGTAGGTCCAACTTGCCCGGCTATCCAGCGATCCCGCTCGGTTAATTCCCTGCCTTCAGCACGGCCACCCGCAGCCAGATTGCCACGCGTTTCACCTTGCGCAGGTATACGTGCCAAGGCGTAAGGTATAACCTCGCCATTTACCAGCAAAATACGCTTGTCACCGTCTACAATTTGCGGCAAATATTTTTGCGCCATGACATAACGGCTGTTGTATTCAGTCATAGTCTCCAAAATCACGCTAAGATTGGGATCGTTCTGACGCAAGTGAAAAATTGAAGTGCCGCCCATCCCATCCAGCGGTTTTAAAATAATTTCACCTTGTTCCTGCAAAAAACTGCGGATTCTGGTGGGCTCCCTGGCAACCAATGTTTCGGCGCAACACTGGGGAAACCAAGCGGTAAAAAGTTTTTCATTGGCATCCCGCAATGACTGGGGTTTATTAACCACATAAACGCCCATACTTTCTGCACGTTCCAGCAAATAAGTGGCATAAATATATTCCTGATCGAATGGCGGATCCTTGCGCATCATAATTACATTCAAGTCATCTAAAGGGATGTCCTGTTCTGTAACAAAATCGTACCATTTTTCTTCATTCTTCTGAACATTAATGAGGCGGGTTCGAGCATAAGCTCTTCCATTTCTCATATATAAATCATTGAGTTCCATGTAATGCAGCTCCCAGCCTCGGGCTTGAGCTTCAAGTAACATTGCAAAACTGGTGTCTTTTTTAATATTGATATGGTCAATGGAATCCATGACCATGCCGAGTTTAATATGCATAATTATTTTAGGTTCGAGGTTCGAGGTTCAAGGTTCAAGGTTCAAGGATTTAAAGACCATGCCTTGAACCTTACGTCTTTTATCTTTTCTATTTTATAGATTCTTGTTTACCTTGAAAAGATTTTTTGGTATAAAGCACGGCTAACTTTTGAATTTAGGCACGCATTAGGGGTTAATCATGTCCAGAGTATGTCAAGTAACAGGCAAACGCCCAGTTACAGGTAATAACGTTTCACACGCAAACAATAGAACTAAAAGACGCTTTTGTCCAAATCTGCAACATCACAGATTTTGGGTAGAAAGCGAAAACCGTTGGGTTCGTCTTAGAATCTCCACCAAAGCCATGCGCATTATTGACAAAAACGGCATTGATGCTGTTCTTGCCGACCTGCGCAAAGCTGGCTATAACGCTTAAGAGGATAAAAAAATGCGCGATAAAATCAAATTGATTTCGACTGAAGGCACCGGGCACTTTTACACAACCACAAAAAACAAAAGAACCATGCCGGAAAAAATGGAGATCAAGAAATTTGATCCTGTTGTTCGTAAATATGTAATCTATAAAGAAGCTAAAATCAAATAATCTGATTTTTAACCAGCTTTTTTGGGTTTGTGCTCCATGAGCACAAACCCAATATTTGATACCACGTTTTTAACACTCATCATCCAATCAACTCTCGCACTGACCTTGAGAAAATCCTATTCTCAGGCTCCTTTTAGTTTGTCCAAGACTTGCGTTAATTTTTCCATCTGTTTGTGAAGTATTCTGTACTGCTTTTCAGCCTCTAGCTTGTCAAGCTCCAGGCGCATGCATTTATCATTAAGCTGTTGATTCGAGCTTTTAAGCGCTTCATTTTCCAGCCGAAGCACTACAATTTGATCCTCAAGCCCGTTCGTAGACTCTTGTTGATTATCAGAAGTCGAAATTTCCTCCACTTCCTCATCAGAACCTTCTATTTCTTGATGAAGACTTTCCATGCCTCCTTTCAAAATCATCGCGCCAATTTTGTTCCTGAGCAACAAAAATGCGGCTGCCTCACTAACTTTGCCATCACGACAAACAACAATAACCGGCTTGTCATGACTTAGCGTTTTAAGCTGCATTCTTAAGGAAAAAAAAGGTGCGTTTATACTGCCCTCAATATGCTTAATCTCATAATCATCCTGCGAACGAACATCCAGCAAAACCGTACCCTGCTTTAGCGCCTCTTGCATCCCAGCATAATCGATAAACTTTAAAGAGGGCTCTTTAATTAGTGATACAAATTGCTTTTTGTCCAGCCGTAATAAAACGATGTCAGTTAACGCAGTAATGGTTACGTTTCTAGGCGCACCTGAAAGCAAGGAGTCCTCACCAAAGGTATCCCCATTTGCCAGTTGAGCTAATTTAATCTCTTTGGCGTTAGGTGAGGGCTTTCGGGTTAATAGGCATTGTCCATTTTTAATCAAATAATAATAATCGCCCGTTCCACCTTGCTCCAGGAGTACCTCCCCTTTTTTAAAATAAACGGCCTCTAGGCTCATTAATATTTTTTGTAAATTAGCGGGTGGGAGACGTTGAAAAATAGGTGAGCGTAATAATGCTGTCATCCAGTCATCTGGATCGTCTTCAGTCTCGTCAATGACCATGTAGCCGCTGTCCTCTTTATCAACAAGGGGGGTAAGATTTTTAACAATATCCGCATTTAACCGCAAAAAACGCACTCTTCCGTTTGCCAAGGCATCAATTTTCCTTGGTATTTGATGTGCCAAAGCAAACTTGGCAGAATCACTATCGGAAGCAATACGCTCAACAACCAAGCCTGAAGCCTGAAGGGTAATTTCTCCATTTATCAAGTAAATCAATTGAGAGGCTAGGTCACCTTTTTTGAACAAAAAATCATCGTGCAACTCCTCTACCGATACTTCAGAGCATAACGCATTAAACTGAACGCCCGACAAGGTTGCCAAAGGAATTAGTTTACGAATAACGAGCCCGTCTTCAGAGTTAACATCTACAGTCATTTGTGTATTTTAAGCAAGATAACAGTTAAATGACAGCGTTGGTTAATTTTAAAATTCACTTTAACACACCTTGCATTAAAGATTTTTAATCATATATTGTGAGACTTAACCCGACTAACACTCACCGGAAAAACAATAATGAATACTAAATCAGTAAAACAACTCCTAGTTATAACTTTTTTACCTATTTATTTCTGCCTGACACCCATATCGCAAGCAGCAAGCTTACCTGCTTATTTAGAGGGGCAGCCCTTACCCTCTCTGGCCCCCATGCTAGAGCGAAGTATGCCGGCAGTCGTTAATATCTCAACTTCAACAAACATTCAGGTAAACGAAAACCCATTGATGCAAGACCCGGTCTTTCGGCAATTTTTTAATGTACCAGGCCAACTTAGGCAACAGCAACAAAAAAACAGCCTGGGATCTGGCTTTATTATCGACAGTAAGCAAGGCTTGGTGATGACCAATAATCATGTCATCGATAAAGCCGATAAAATCGTGGTCACCTTGAATGATGGCCGCCAGCTTTCCGCGAAACTCATCGGCACCGATCCCGAAGCAGATGTCGCCATCATTCAGATTCCCGCAGAAAACCTAACCATGTTACCCATTGCCGACTCCAGCCAACTAAAAGTCGGTGATTTTGTTGTCGCTATTGGCAATCCGTTTGGCTTGGGACAGACTGCAACTTCGGGCATTGTCAGCGCTTTGGGACGCTCCGGTCTAGGCATTGAAGGCTACGAAGATTTTATCCAGACCGATGCTTCGATTAACCCCGGTAATTCAGGTGGCGCTCTGGTTAACTTGCGAGGCGAATTTATTGGTATGAATACCGCAATCCTGGCGCCCAACGGAGGCAATGTCGGCATCGGCTTTGCCATTCCCTCCAATATGGTGATGACCATTAAAGAATCACTGCTCAAGCACGGTGAGGTCAGACGCGGCTTGTTGGGCGTAACCACGCAGGATTTGACACCTGAACTGGTCAATGCCTTTAATTTAAAAAACAAACAAGGTGCAGCCATTAGCCGGATTGAAAGCAATTCACCCGCAGCTAAAGCAGGCCTTGAGCCCGGAGACATTATTGTTTCGGCCAATGGCAGGCCCATTAAAAACAGCCATGACATTCGTAATATCGTTGGTCTGATGCAAATTGGCGATAATGTTGAACTGGAATATTTCCGTGACAATGAAAAAAAACAGGTAACCGCCACCATTGGTAAACAGGAATTGCCACAACTGGTTGGAGATAAATTGCACCATACTTTACAGGGAACAGTATTAAGCACTCCCTTGAAAAGCCAGATTGAAGGTGTTTTACTTGAAAAAATAGACACCACATCCAATGCCTGGCGTGTAGGTTTGCGTCCCGGCGACGTTATTGTGTCAGCAAATCGTTATCGCGTACGTAACTTGGAGGAGTTAAAACAGGTAGTCGATCCCAAGGGCGCATTGCTCATTAATATCCAGAGAGGACAGGAAGGCTTCTTTGTTGTGTTAAAGTAATTAGACAAAAGCTGAAAGGTTCAAAGTGTGTACTTTTGAACCTTTCACTTCAAACCTTGAATCTTGTATCTTTTATTAAACATGACTACAGAAAAACCTTTCATCCCCTTAATCATCGCTATACTGGTCGTGTCCGACAGCCGAAGTGATGACGATGACGTTTCCGGTAAAACCCTGGTTGAACGGGCTCTTGAAGCGGGGCACCAAGTCCTTGAAAAAAAAATAGTGCCTGACGACATTTATCAAATCAGAGCGGTCGTCTCCAACTGGATTGCCGACGACAAGGTTAATGTCATCATCACTACGGGGGGCACGGGAGTAACGGGAAGAGATGGTACGCCTGAGGCCGTTACGCCGTTGCTGGACAAGATCCTGAACGGTTTTGGCGAAATCTTCAGGATGCTGTCTTATCAGGATATTAAAACCTCTACCATCCAATCCAGAGCACTTGCCGGCGTTGCCAATGCGACCTATCTATTTTGCCTGCCCGGCTCTTCCGGTGCCTGCCGCACTGCCTGGGATGCCTTAATCAAAGATCAACTCGATCATCGCACTCGCCCCTGTAATCTGGTTCAGCTGATGCCCAGACTGATGGAAAAGTAATGAATCCAATCTTTCTTCTCCTTGGCGCGTTAAGCGCAATGCTCGGCGTAGGCTTAGGCGCGTTTGGTGCGCATGGTTTAAAAACCATCATCAGCCCTGAATTGTTGGCGGTTTATCAAACAGGAGTGACTTATCAAATGTGGCATGCCTTGGGATTGATTGGCCTTGCCCTGATTCAGCCGCAAGCCCCTGACTCAAAACTATTAAAATGGTCCGGCTGGTTGATGTTCGTTGGCATTTTACTTTTTTCTGGTAGCTTATACTTACTGGCTTTGCTTAATCTGAAATGGCTAGGCATGATTACCCCGATCGGTGGCGTTTGTTTTTTAACCGCCTGGTTTTTAATCACATTGTTCGCCACCCAACATATCAGACATTCTGATCACAATAACAGGAATAAATAATGCGCGACCCTAATCCTCAAACGATTTATCTAAAAGATTACACCGTACCTGACTATTTGATTCACAATGTCGCCCTAAATTTTACCTTGGATGAGGAATGCACCGTCGTTAGTTCCAGACTTACGTTAAGTCGCAATCCAGCCAGCAAAGCTCTAATCAACTCGCTAACTCTTGCTGGTGAAAACCTCAAGCTGCTTAGCGTTAATCTGGATGACGGAACTGATTTAAGCAAAGAACAATATTTGCAAACCCAGGATTCCTTAATCATAAATAATGTTCCACAGCAACAAGCTTTTGTATTGTGTATCGAAAACACCATCAATCCAAAAGCCAACACCGCATTGGAGGGACTGTATCTTTCCAACGACATGCTCTGTACCCAGTGCGAAGCGGAAGGTTTTAGAAAAATTACCTATTTTCTGGACCGCCCCGATGTGATGAGCCTGTTTACAACAACTATTACCGGTGATAAAAATCGATATCCGGTACTCTTATCCAACGGCAACAAAATCGCACAAGGCGAACTGCCCGATAATCGCCATTGGGTAACTTGGGAAGACCCGTTTAACAAGCCCTGCTACTTGTTTGCACTGGTTGCCGGACAACTTGAATGTATAGCAGACCGTTTTACCACACAGTCCGGTCGTGAAATTGACTTGCAAATCTTTGTCGAAAAACACGATATGGACAAATGCGACCATGCCATGCAATCGCTGAAAAACTCCATGATCTGGGATGAACAAGTTTATGGTCGTGAGTATGATCTGGATTTGTACATGATCGTCGCCGTCAGTCATTTCAACATGGGCGCGATGGAAAACAAAGGCCTCAACGTTTTTAATACCAAATTCGTGCTGGCCCGCCCCGATACGGCGACAGACTCCGATTATGAACATATTGAAGGCGTGATCGGTCATGAATATTTTCATAACTGGACGGGTAATCGAATTACTTGCCGGGATTGGTTCCAGCTCAGCCTTAAAGAAGGCTTTACCGTGTTCCGTGACCAGGAGTTTACCGGCGATCGTACCTCAAAAGCCGTAAAGCGTATCGAAGATGTCAACATGCTGCGCACCCGTCAGTTTGCTGAAGACGCCGGCCCGCTGGCACATCCGATTCGTCCCGATTCCTACATGGAAATCAACAATTTTTACACCTTAACCGTCTATGAAAAAGGCGCCGAAGTGGTACGTATGATCCACACATTGGTGGGTGCGGAAGGTTTTCGTAAAGGCAGCAATTTATATTTTGAGCGACATGACGGACAAGCGGTGACCTGTGATGATTTCGTCAACGCTATGGAAAGTGCCAACAATATTGATTTAGGCCAGTTCCGCCGCTGGTACGCACAAGCCGGCACGCCAGTATTAACTGCGCATCAACACTATGATTCAACCGCACAAACGTTAACTTTGACCTTAAGTCAAAACTGCCCTGCGACACCCGGTCAAACGCATAAAGAGCCTTTACACATCCCGGTAACACTGGGTTTACTTCACAAAGATGGTTCTGTGGCGCAATGCAAATTGCAAGATAACGCTGCCAAAGAAGCTCAAAACCAAGTCATTTTGCAACTCACTCAGTCTGAACAGGTCTTTGTTTTTGAGAATTTGGCCGAACAACCTGTGGTTTCCATACTGAGAGGTTTTTCAGCGCCGGTTAAACTCGAAATGGAACGCAGCCTGGAGGAACTGGCATTTTTGTTGAGTTATGACAGCGATACCTTCAATCGCTGGGAAGCAGGACAGCAATTGGCCGGACAGGTGATTGCAGGCTTGATTGCCGATGTCCAAAATGACCAGAAAATGCAGCTTAACCCCATTATAGTCACGGCCTTTAAACAAGTGCTGGAACACGCTTGGGATGATTTATCGTACTTTGCTTTACTATTAAGCCTGCCCTCTGAAAATTATCTTGCCGAGCAGATGCCGGTGGTCGACGTAAATGCGATTCATGCCGCTCGAGAGTTTCTTGTTCAGAATTTAGCCGAACAATTGCAACCCCAGTTTCAGGCTTTATACGAAAACAATCATCGAGACGAGTCAGGACAATTCGATTCAGGTGCAATTGGTCGCAGACGCATTAAAAACACTTGCCTCAGTTATTTAAGCAAGCTGGAAAATAAAGATATTCAGCAATTGTCGCAACTGCAATTTAACAGCGCAAAAAACATGACTGACCAGCTTGCGGCTTTAACAGTGATTGTCAATAATCCGCATCCCGCCAGCCAGCAGTGTTTGGCCGATTTTTATCATCAATGGCGAACTGAAGCACTGGTCATCGATAAATGGTTCGCCTTACAAGCTGCAAGCAATATGCCTGATACTTTTGCGACAGTTCAATCGTTAATGAACCACCCTGCGTTCGACTTAAAAAACCCTAACCGCGTCAGATCGTTGATTGGTGCTTTCAGTCAGGCTAATCCGCTCCATTTTCATGCCAAAAATGGCCAGGGTTATCAATTTCTTGCTGACCAGATTATTGCCCTCAACACTTTAAATCCTCAGGTTGCCTCTCGCATGGTAAGCGCCTTAACATCTTGGCGTCGGCATGATATAAGCAGACAGACATTGATGAAAGCACAACTGGAACGCATTATAAGCACTGAAGATATTTCAAAAGATGTTTATGAAGTGGCGAGTAAGAGTCTAAATTACGAGGCTTAACGGTTGATCCAGAAAATCTGCCACTCATTTAATTTAAGACAGATAATGACCCAAAGCCAGCTTTGGACTCCACACCAGAGTTCAAAGCTGGCTTCGAACAAATCGCGTTGAGCGAATGCGCTAGGTAACCGATGTGTTATTTAATTTTCATAGCTTAGCCCGTTTTTAGCAAATTGACATTATGAAAAATTCCCCCAAAAACGTCCTGATTACCGGTGCCGCAAAACGCATCGGTGCTGCTTGCGCAAGGTTACTGCACAAGGAAGGTTACAATATTTTTCTGCATTACCGCTCATCTTCAACAGAAGCGATGCAACTTTGTGACGAACTTAATCAACAGCGCGCCAATTCAGCAAAAATCATGCAGGCTAATTTACTCAACATGACTGAACTGGAGTCGCTTGCCAAAGCAGCGTGTTTGGCGTGGGGCGGTATTAATGTTCTAGTTAACAATGCCTCAGCTTTTTATCCAACAGAAATAATCGATGTCACAGAACAACAGTGGGATGAATTGATGGGCAGTAATTTGAAATCACCATTTTTTTTGGCCAAAGCCCTGGCCAAAACTTTGGTAGACAATAAAGGCTGTATTATCAATATTGTCGATATTCATGCCGAACGCGGACTGAACGGTTATTCCGTTTACAGTATTGCAAAAGCAGGACTTGCAGCAATGACCAAGATTTTGGCCAAAGAATTGGGCCCCACTGTCAGAGTCAACGGCGTGGCTCCCGGCGCAATACTGTGGCCGGACCAGTTGCCTGAACCGACTCGGCAAGAAATTCTCCAACGAGTAGCCTTAAAACGTAGCGGTGAACCGAATGATATTGCCAAAGCAGTGCTTTTTTTAATCAACGATGCCGATTATATGACTGGTCAAATCCTGACTGTCGACGGTGGCCGCAGTTTATTTTGTTAAAGCCCAGGTCGGCGTAGTTCGCTTTTGTTTTAAATCCGTTTTGTCGAATTTTTTCCAAAGCTCTGCATAACTTAAGTGACTAACCGGATGTTTCAGGTCAGGCGCACAAGCAGCTAAAGGCTCAAGCACAAAAGCATAATGCTCAATTTCATCACGGGGTATCTGTAAGCGACCATCGTTAATGATTAAATCTCCGTATAAAATCAAATCCAAATCGAGGGTACGCGACGAAAACTTCTGGCTGTCCCGTGTACGACCATTATCCAATTCGATTTGCCTGAGCTGCCTGGCAACGTCCTTCACTTCCAAATCAGACTCAAAACCAACGACAAGATTGTAGAAAGCGTCGCCGGCAAAACCCACCGGCTCCGATTCATAAACATCTGAGATTATCAATTTCCCAAAAATTCTCTCAAGCGCAATAAGGCTGGCAGGAATATGTACGTCCTTGTCAATGTTACTGCCTATACTGATGTAGCCTTTAGTCACGATGACTTAGCTCCACGTTCAATAACAATACCCACATCACTGGCTCCACGAATGGCGCCTTTTTTGTTGAGGGTTATTTTCACCCACGACACATTAAATTCGTTGCGGATGATATGGGCTATTTCCGATATTAATTTTTCAACCAGCAAAAACTGACTGCCCTCAACAAAAGCAATAATGCGGTGAGAAACTGTTTTATAATCAAGTGCGTATTGAATGTCGTCGGTTTCAGCCGCTTTTTGTATATCAAAAGCCATTTCAATATCAAGAATCACTGTTTGTTTGGTTACTCTTTCCCAATCATAAATGCCAATGATGGTTTGAATTTCCAGACCGCCTAAAAATATGATGTCCATTATGATTTCCGGTTATGATGCATGTTTTTTAAAAGTCGCTTGGTTTGTGCTCCTGTATCAACCTATCGTCTGCCTATGCCACACTGATGCAGTACCTGCAGATATTGCAGGAGCAAATAGCTGTCCAGGCAGCCGGTAAGTATCAAGGAAACGGTCTAAGCTTTCAAGTTCAAAATAATAAAGGTTACCCAATGGTCGAATGGTTGTTTGTTCCCGCTGCTTATTTAATAGGCTCAATTTCAAGTGCTATCATAATTTGTCGCCTGATGAGCTTACCTGATCCTCGCGAACAGGGCTCGGGTAATCCAGGCGCAACTAATGTGATGCGTATTGGTGGAAAAAAAGCGGCCGCGATTACCTTGTTGGGCGATATGCTTAAAGGTTTAATTCCGGTCTATCTCGCAAAAGCATCCGGATTGCCCACAGAACTGGTCTCTATAACCGGCTTGGCAGCTTTTATGGGGCATTTATATCCTATTTTATTCGGCTTTAAAGGTGGCAAGGGGGTCGCCACATCAGTCGGTGTTCTTCTGGGCTATTCCTGGCTCCTGGGTCTTGCCTTTATGGTGACCTGGTTTTTAGTTTATAAGTTGGGCAAAATTTCGTCTCTATCGGCATTAGTTGCTTCGATCCTATCGCCTGTTTTTGCCTGGTTTATTGCGGGAAATGAAGCTTTTGTTATCGCGTCAGTCATCATGATGATTTTTTTATTATGGCGACATAAAAGCAACATTCAGCGTTTAATGGCTGGGGAAGAATAACGGCAGTTCAAGCCTATAGCCAATTGGAGATACTCATTTCCTTGGCCGCAAGCAGCATCTCGTCGATAAAGTGCTGAGTATATAAAGGCAAATAATTGTTTTTCAGATAGGCGATCTTGGTTCTTGAACAGGGAATCAGTAGCGATAAATCCCGCGCAATCAGATCCTGATCTACCAAAGGATCATAAGCCATGCCAGCAATAATACCGACACCCATTCCCAGACGAACATAAGTTTTAATCACGTCGGTATCTGCAGCAGATAAGATAACATCAAGCTCCATGCCCGTATTTTTAAGCGCAATCTCAATATTTGAGCGCCCAGTAAAACCAAAACTGTATGTCAATATGGGGTAGGACGCCAGTCGTTCAAGAGAAAGCTCTCCCTCACTTAGCGGATGATTTTTTGGCACCACCACTGCATGATGCCATTCGTAACAAGGTTTAACGATCAACTCAATATCTTCAGCGACTTTTTCCGTACATATAGCAATATCCGCATTTCTGGTGTGTAGCTTATTAATCAATTGTTCCGGTGAGGCTTCAACCATGTAAATTCTGACACCAGGATATTTTTTCCTAAAGCTCAGGATTGGTTTCGGTAAAAAGTATTTTGCCTGAGTATGCGTTGTAGCAATTTGTAAAACACCCTGAGTACAGTCGACATAATCAGCAGCGATGGTTTGTATATTGTTTTTGGCGAGATTAATCGTGGCAACCTGCTCGATGATGCGTTGCCCCAAGGTAGTCAAACCAACCAGTCTTTTACCCTGTCTTTCATAAACTGGGGACCCTAGCTCTGCTTCAAAAAGCTGCAATTGCCGACTAACCGCTGATTGCACGATATGCATTTTTTCGGCCGCTTTTGAAAGGCTAAAATCATTTTCCTGAAGAATTCGAAGTAATTCTATTTGGCTTAGGTTCATGTCCTTTAGGTTTCCTGTCTAATTTGCACATCAAATTTAAACAGATCATTACAAATAAACCTATAAAAATTCGTCCTTCATTCAATTGCCAATAGGCTGACTTGTCTGGTAATTTAAAGTGTCGGTTGAAAATAGCAATTACCAGAAGTGTTATTTTTTGAATACACCAAATAATTATTCGGTGCTGACTTTTCCCATTTTAACTCTGGCACGAACCAACGCAGTAATAACCACCAGCAGCAATGCGCCCAGTGACAATTCAAGCACGACAAAAGCCGCAATTTTAAAATAGGCAAACAGTGGATCGACAAATCTAACCAGCCAGCCACCTGCCTCATCAGCCAGCGCGGCACCGTAAGTCAAGGTACTAAGCCAGATTTTAAGCCTTACTGAGAACTCGGTCATCAGCATTAAATGAGTCAAAGTCAGAACCAGCATGCCCATCGAGAACAAATGAAAATGCGAGACTTCCAACATTCCCTGATAGCTGCGTGGCTGGGTAAACTGTTCTTCTGAACCCAGATAATAGGCAATAACCGAATCCGGAGTTAAATCCATATGATGAAAATACATCATGCCGTTACTGACCCATAATAATGCGATATACACCAAGAACATTAACACCAAGGTGTTTAACAAGGATTTTCGATGTTGTTCCCCAGTTACAAAATAACGCATTAATGCTTACCCTGCTCTTTTACCAAAACCTGATAAATCGCCATAACCTTACGAACACTGCTGACAGTCGCGCGAGTGCTTAAAGTCGCACCGCTGATACCGTCAACGCCCTTATTAAAATCCATATCAGCTAGCGGCCGCTTATATAGTTGCTCGAACCAACGCTCAGGCGGCTGATATTCTGGTGGCTCATGGAAAGCCAGCGTGGTGATATTACGCAATTCTCCCTCTGGTGTTAGCACTATCATCAATGTTTCCGGTTTGGTTCTAACTGTGACAGTTTCAAGCGCTGCATATCCAAGAACATTGTCTTTTTCTTTGCCTACATAAAAGGTAAACAGACCTGATTCAAGCTTGGTTTTAGCTATTTCCTGAATCTTCGCGGCTTGTTGCTCATCGGGAAATAGCGATAATTGTTCAACTTGAACATCTTTGCCGAATGCCAACTCCAGCGCCTCATTTTTACTGAAAAATATTTTGGCAAAGCTGGAGTTTACAGTACCTAACAACACTAAAAAGAGAATAAAAAACCCTCCTAGTCTGATTGTTTTCATAGTAGTTCTCGTTGTGGAGTTTATTAAATTTAACAGGATAACTTGGGATAGTTTAACACCACCAATAAAGAATGGATTTTACTTAAAATAATTGATCGGCATAGCAGGCACGACATAAAGTTTCACAATCCGTTTTTAAGTAAAAGGTGCGCGATGCGCACCCTACAGAACCCTAAATCCTGGAAACGTCGTTGTTTGGCGCGCATGGTACGCCCAACTTAGTTTAGCTTTCATATCTACGAAGCGAATCACTAGAAAATAAATCCAAAGCCCAGATTAAAATCATCCGGCAACGGGCCCTGTTTAGCGACATAATTACGATAATCCGCCTTGATCACGACATTGGGAATAGGTTTGTATTGCAAACCTACCTGAAAGATTTGCCAATCTTTCGTTGGGTCGCTGGCAAAACCCGCTGGAGCTTTGGCCATAGTGTTAAGCCTTTCATAACGAAAGAACGGCGCCAAATATTGGGTGGTATCTTGCCAAAGCAAAGGCAATACATCGTAACCAGCTTCTGAATACCAGCCGTAGTTTTGTGAACCAACAATTAGCCCTGAGACATCGGTAGGATTAGCTCTATTTGCGATACCTATATTTGCTTGACTTAAAGCCCCAGCATCACCAATAAATCCCCATGACCCCAAGGTCCTAAACTCCAGTCCGCGATATTTCCACTGAACATGAGCTTCATAAAGCTGCGTAAAGACATTGGCTTTTTGTCCGGCAAAAGTCTGATTTTGCCCAGAATTTCCCAGATAGCCCGAACCACCGACCGTAACACCAGGTAACGCATCTGGGTCATAATCCACACGTGCTACATAACCAAAGTTTTCGGCTTTGGCATTACTACCGCCGCCACGACCCTCGCGAATACCATCTGAAGTAAATCCCGTTGCATCCAACCCATTAACCACATAAGCCGTATAAGTCAGATTTGGCGTAATAGCGCCAAACAAACCTGCACCCATTTCGCGCCAGGTACTCGGTATGATGCGTTGTTCAACTTCAGGCCGATGATTACCAAAGTAAAACAGCGGCTCATGAATCCGGTTAACCAAACCCATCGGAATTAATACTAAACCGGCCCTGGCATTGGCTCTTTGGTCCATAAAGAAATCCAGAGAGGCAAATTCGACGGAAACTTCGCCTTTTGTTTCCGATCCTTCACCGGTTGAGCCATGTTCAAACTCAATTTCACTGTTAAACAATATTTTATCGGTGAATTTATAGCCGACATACATAACCATTCTTTCCATGTCTGCAGTGTCATTGCTTGTGCCTCTATCACCGACTTTAGCTGAATAATTACCCTCACCATAACCACCAATAGACAAGCCTTTGCCAGCGCCATAAACCTTGGAAGCAGCAGGCCCCATACCATAAGCACTTTTATATTTTGCTTCTTCGGGGATAGACAAATTGGTGCGTAACTTTTCAACTTCCTGAGTCAAAACATCCGTTTTACGTTTGAGAGTCTTGACTTCGTTGCTGGTGGTTTTTACTTCAGCGGTAGCTTGAGGCTCGGCTTTAGTCGCATCGACATTAGTTACTTTGGTCTGAGTCGCAGCTTGCAGTGCAGATTTCATATCGTCAATCTGCTTTTGTTGTGCCTGAATGATTTTCCACATATCGTCCATAGTCTGTGGTTTCTCTAGGGCATTAACAGATAAACTTATAGCGGCTAGCACTAACAACAAGCCACCTTTCAATAAGTGTTTGTTTTTTTTCATAGTTACACTCTTTCACAAATAAATTAAGTTAAAGCAGTATAGGGCAAATAACAGCCCAAATGCAAACTGTTCTTATTTGAATAAAATTATAGGGTTTTAAGAGGACTATGGTTTTTGATGCTTAAGCCCAAAATAAGCGCTTTAATAGCTCTTTCTTGGGCCATAATGCTTGCGCATAATTTGAATTGATTAACAGCTCTTTGTAAATTCTGTTCGGGCTCAACAACTTTAAAATACTGATTGCCTTCGAGATAATCGGTATAAAAACGAAGACCCAGTTCAAAGGGGATCAACCGAATAGCTGGGTACAAATAACGATAATCCTGCTCGCTAAAAAAAACACCCGCTTCACACAGATAGCTTTTCAACAACACGGCACAAACTTCAAGATTAAAACTGACTACAGGATCACTCTCAAAACAACAGGAACGTAGACAGTCACCAATATCATAATGAATCAGGCCTGGCTTTACTGTATCCAGATCGATAATGCTGATGATGTTGTGAGTCTGTTTATCAAACAAAAAATTGTTTAGCTTGGGGTCGCCATGAATAACTCTTAAAGACAAAAAACCCTGGTTAATTGCAGATTCCAGATCGTTTGTAATATGTTCAAACTGACTAATAAAGTCGGCGCAAAAGGCATTTGGTGTTTGGGTTGAATTGAGTAAAACCTGTCGATAATACTTTAAATAGTTCGGCGTGATATGAAAACCGGGCAAGGTATCATGCAATAGCGAAGGCTCAAGATCACTCACCAAACGATGAAAATGCCCTAGCGCAAAGCCGACCTGCTCAGCATTATTAAAAGAAACCATTGTTTCAAGGCTTTCGCTTTCGGGAATATAACTTATAGAGCGCCAGCAATCGCCGTTTTCAGACTGATAAAACGACTCATTAGTGAGCGTGTTTAAAAGCTCAGGAATTTGCAATTTAACCGATGCGCTATCTTTTCGTGCAATATGCTCAGTAAGCGTGCTCAGATTCGCCATGATTTGCTCTGGCCTTGAAAAAACCGTGCGATTTATGCGTTGCAGAACAAAAGACAAGGAAGTCGAATCAACCAGATAAGTGTCATTAATCAGGCCATGACCGAGCGGGGTTATGTGAGTAACCCCGTTTATAAAGTGGCCAGCAATAGAAAATAGTATATTCATCAAATGGGTGTGGCGAAAGACAATCGCCAGAGATAATCCCTACGGATGTAATAATGCGGTTAAATGCCTTAAAGCCTGGCCGCGATGACTTAACGAATTTTTAACTTCAGCACTTAATTCTGCCGAAGCACAGTTCTGCTCAGGCACCCAGAACACTGGATCATAACCAAAACCGTTTTCACCAATAGGCTGTTTTAAAATCAAGCCCTCCCAAACACCTTGGGCAATCACGGGACAAGGATCATTGGCATGCTCAATGTACACCATGACACAGACAAACCGCGCGGTTCGAAGGTGTTCTGGAACGCCTGCCAATTCATGAAGCAGCTTGTCAATATTATCCTGATCGGTAGCGCCCAGACCTGAATATCTGGCCGATATCACGCCTGGCGAACCGTGCAGAGCATCCACGACCAACCCGGAATCATCTGCGATTGCTGGCAAATTGCAATGTAACGATGCATTTCGTGCTTTTAAAATGGCATTTTCTACAAACGAAATGCCGGTTTCCTCGCACTCGACCACATTAAAAGCGGACTGTAAAACAATAGGATGTTCTGCAACAATGGCCTGAATTTCCCTGATTTTGCCCGCATTACCACTGGCCAATACAACTTCGGATTTGTGCTGGAAACTTGAAAATGTCATTGATGATTTTCTAAGGCTATACGTTGTTTTTCGAGTAAGTCCTTGATGCCTGCGCTTGCAAGCTCCAGCATTGCATCCAGCTCTTCTTTCCTGAAAGCATGACCTTCAGCAGTACCTTGTACTTCAATAAATGCAGCCGCATCATTCATGACGACATTCATATCGGTTTCAGCGTTACTGTCTTCGGCATAATCAAGATCAAGCACTGGTATGCCGTTATAAATACCCACAGAAACGGAGGCAACTTGTCCATGTAAGGGATTAGTCTTGATTTGTTTACGCTTGAGCATTTTTTGTATGGCCAAAGACATGGCAACAAAACCACCGGTAATCGATGCGGTTCGAGTACCGCCATCAGCTTGCAATACATCACAATCGATCATTATAGTATGCTCACCCAAGGCTTTTAAATCAATTGCAGCCCTTAAGGATCGGCCTATCAAGCGCTGAATTTCCAAAGTGCGCCCGCCCTGTTTACCATGACTGGCCTCGCGTCCCATACGGGTATGAGTAGAACGAGGCAACATGCCATATTCCGCAGTAATCCAGCCTTCACCTTTACCTTTAAGAAAGCGGGGAACGCTTCTGTCAACACTGGCGGTACAAAGCACTCGGGTGTCACCAAATTCAACCAGAACTGAGCCTTCTGCATGTTTGGTGTAACCGCAGGTAAATTTTATTTCTCTTAGTTGATCGGGATTGCGTCCGCTAGGTCTCATAGTTGTTCCGCTGAATTGAAAAACCGTACAGTATACCTGAATGACTTCTCCGATGATTGTTCAATTGCGAATTAATCACTCGCCATCAAATACCTTTAGTAATTCGGCAACCGATTGCGGGCGATCTTCGGGCTGCAACGCCATTGCCCAATCAATGGCATTTAAGAGATATTCCGGATATTTTTTTTTAAACGCCTTTACAGCAGGAATTAGCGTATCTTCTACCGCTCTATCTTGGGCAGGAACAGGAATTTTATTATCCAAACAGGTTCGCATACTTGCACCCACGGCGTAAATATCTGTCCAAGGGCCAAGCTGAGCACTTAGATTATGTTGTTCTATCGGTGAATAGCCTTTAGTTAAAACTTTACTTTGTTTGCCTAAATGAGATTTCGGGAAACTTTGAATCGCACCAAAATCCAGAAGTAACGCTTCATTACCAGGCCGCACTAGGATATTGGAAGGTTTAATGTCAAGATGAACAAAATGTTGATTATGAATATGTCCAAGTCCGGCCAATAAGGTTTTAAATAGTGTCAATAGTAACTCTTCAGAAACAGGCAGTAATTTATTGCTCAGTAGCTTATTCAAGGTCACGCCATAATCATAGGTCATCACCATATAAACAGTTGAGTTGGCCTTAAAAAAACCGATTACTTCGACAATATTGGGATGTTTTAGCTTTGATAAGACTTTCGCTTCCTCAAAGAACAGCACTCGTCCCCGTTTAAAAAAAGTCTCGGCCTCTTCGCTGTTCGCCACTACCTGATTGTTCCAGGTGCGATGGGCAAATTTGCGGGGCAGATATTCTTTTATTGCAACTTGAATCTGATCTGCTATTTGCCTTGCCAGATATACCGAACTAAAACCGCCGTGCGCCAACTCCCTCTCAATCACATACTGGTCTATAATAGTGCCAGTTTGCAGGTAGTTCCACTGTTTGGGATAGGTTTGCGGATCGTAATATTCAGGCATTATCTTGATATTTTTATACTAAAAACCCATCAATTATAGGTTAAAGGTGAAAAATGATTAAAAGCATGACCGCATTTGCAGGTAATGAAATTGAAATAGGTGAGTTAACCTTAAGCTGTGAACTGCGGACAGTCAATCATCGTTACTGTGATATTAGCTTAAGATTGCCGGATCGTCTCCGTTTTGTTGAAGCCGAACTACGAACCGCTATTACAGATAAGATTAATAGGGGCAAAGTCGAGCTGTCATTGAATTATAAAAAGCAGGCTAAAAACGGCATTAGTTTTAGTATTAATAAGGATGCCGTAACTTCGTTACTTGCGGCGGCGGCTGGCATAGAGCAGCAAATGCAAGGCTGCCTGTCATTTTCAGCATTGGATGTACTTGCGTTCCCTGGCATTCAACAGGAACCCGATATTGACAAAGTTCAACTAAATGATGCACTCATTACTCTCGTTAATCAAACGCTGACGCAACTGTTGGAGGCACGAGAAAGAGAAGGAACCCAACTTAGATTATTGATCGAAGAGCGCTGCACAAAGATGCTGGGCTTTGTAGTATTAGCCGGCAAACGAATGCCCGAAGTACTTTTGTCAATTCGCAATAAATTAATAGCACGCATTACCGAACTGGTAGCACAACCTGATTTTGACCGCCTGGAACAGGAACTTGTTTTACTAACTCAAAAACTGGACATCACAGAAGAGCTTGACCGGCTAGAAACACATATCAAAGAAGTATTGCGGGTTGTTAAACAAAACGTCCCCGTTGGCAGGCGTCTAGATTTTTTAATGCAAGAACTAAACCGCGAAGCCAACACCTTAGGTTCTAAGTCTACAGACAAAGAAATGACCCAAATAGCAATAGAACTTAAGGTGTTAATTGAGCAAATTCGCGAACAGATACAAAATATTGAGTGATGTTTTAGACTGTCTCAGACCTACCCACAAACCCACTTAAGGCCGCGTATATCGCGGTTTTTTTGTGTCTATCGGTTTCATGCAATCCCACGAAAGCGCACAATAAAGGTGTACCAATAGGTGTACCAAGCGCATAATTATTTAAAATTTGGTGGTACATACCCAGAAGGGGATAGATCGTGGCTAAACTGACTGACAGACAAATAAAGGCTTGGATAAAAAATGGCGAGTATTTCGAGGGGCGTAGCGATGGTGACGGCCTTTATATAAGCTATCGAGAAAACTTTGCAATTCCTATCTGGCGGTTTCGTTACAAAATAAAAGGAGCATCAAGATGGATGACCATTGGCAGCTATTCCGACCTATCCCTTGCTGACGCCAGAAGAACGGCTAAAGAGTTACGAGCAAGAGTTGCCTTAGGTTATGACGTAGCAACTGAAAAACAGGAGCGTAAAGCAGAGGCAACCGGTAAGATTGAAGCCAAGAAAAACGCTTTTACCACCGGCGACTTAGCTGATGAGTTTTTCGCCAAAAATATACTTGGCCGCTGGAAGCATCCCAATATTGTTAGGTCAAGAATAGAAAAGGACATTAAGCCCAATATTGGAAAAATGCCTATTGACCAAGTTAAACCCATGCATATAGCAAAAATGCTCGATAGCATTAACGAGCGTGGAGCGCCAACCGTATCAACCAATGTTCTTAGGTGGACAAAGAAAATATTTGATTATGCAATCAAACGCCACTTAATCGAGTTTAATCCTGCATCAGCTTTTGACCTGTCCGATGCTGGCGGTAAACAAGAAGCCCGAACCCGCACTTTATCGCATGACGAACTGGTAAAATTGTTTGTTGCTATGCGGAAAACAAAAGGTTTCTCCTCAATCAATACTCTGACTATTAGCCTGTTGTTAATGCTTGGCGTTAGAAAAGGCGAGTTGGTTACCGCAAAAATATCGGCTTTTGACTTGGAGGCCGCAACTTGGAAATTAACAACTTTCGACACAAAAACCAGCGCCGAAATTATCATCCCTTTACCAGATCAGGCAGTTGAGGCGTTGCGCAATTTAATCCGATTATCTGATGGTAACGATTACCTGTTACCGGCGCGGCAATATCAGGATAGACGATTGCCTCACATTCATGAGAATACTTTAAACGTGGCACTGTCTAAGGTTAAAGCCAACATGATCGGCGTGGAGCCTTTTACAATTCATGACTTTAGGCGCACAGCAAGAACCCATTTAGCCGCGCTTGGAGTTGAATCACATATCGCTGAAAGATGCCTTAATCACAAGATCAAAGGCATTGAGGGCATTTATAACCGGCATGATTATTTTGAAGAACGTAAGGCCGCATTGCAAAAACTGGCGAATTACCTTGAAGCTTGCGAAGCTGGCAAAGATTGGAACGTAACGCCAATAAGAAAAGCCGTATAATCAAATTTAACCGGATAGCCTTAGCGGGCGATAAGTGGGACTCGTTACCCTGCTTCCGGTTAATCCAATCGTAACGATTACACTTTAACGAGGTGTTTATTTTGGCTAACCTGTCATTCACTTTTAAGAATTACATCAATCTGCATGCAGATGAATGGAGCGCAATAGATGACTTCATGGACCGGAACGACTCAACTGCATTATCTGTCATCATTCAACATAACCATGAAATTACATTCCATATGAGGCGCTTCATTGCCGACCTTGTGACCGGGAAACTAAAACGCGACCCCAATAAAAAAGCATCTACCTTTAAACGTGACTATGAAATTTATCAGGAAATTGACAGCTTGATAAATGAGGCGGATAAAAAAAATGAAAAGTGTACATTAATATCCTGTAAAGAATTGATCGCAGCTAGGATGTTTTTAACCGTTGATGCAGTTGATAAGATGTATCGCCGAGGGAAAAGAGCATGGGAAGAATACCGAGAAGATGAAAATCATGAATGTAATGAGCTGACTATAGAGTTAGATCGGGAAGCCAGGCAAGCTGAACAAGACGCTTATATTGAATGGATGGAGAGCATGGAAAATCTAAACTAGGTTTTTCAATAGAGTAAATTGTAAGTCATCATTAAAGTGTAGCCATAGGCCTACACAATCCCGCGTAGGCGCTAACCTGAACAGGAAAGCACATGGCTATGACCAGCGCAAATTTACCCGTAATCAATCCACTTTTACGCCGACCAATTATTGAACAGGTAACCGGCGACAGCAGGTCAACCATATACCGCAAAATCGGAAAAGGCTTATTCACTAAGCCGGTTCAAATTGGCGGTGATCGTGTTGCTTGGCCTCAAAATGAAATAGTAGCCATTAACGCCGCCCGCATTGCTGGCAAGTCTGATGCTGAAATTATGGCATTGGTTATTGAACTTGAAGCAGCGAGGATAAATCTATAATGGCAGAGGGCATAAAAAAGGCCGCTATCTGTCCGACCAGAGCAGCGACCCACTACAAAAACTTTCACATTCATTTTACATCAACTGCCAAACGGGTAAAGGCCAAACTTAGCAAAGCTTTAGCATGGTTATCTGTTGTAGGGGGTTCGATATGTTAGGGCAAGTCGATATTACATTTTTACCAAAACTCAACCACACGACAAATTTTAAGGCTCACTCTTTAATATCGGCATTGGATGAAATAGCCGGTGATAAATATGCCTCAGAAATAAATAGACTCAGATTACTTAATCTTGATGAGTACAAAGAACAGAAAAAAAAATTACCGGCATTTTGTTTTAATGGAACCTTTAACGGCATTCTGACAAACGATAACTTCAAGCAATCCAGCGAGCTATTTAGTTTTGATATTGATGGATTAGGCGCGGCAACGATTGAAGCAGACAAAGCAAAAATTGCATCAATACCAAGTACGGTTTTCTGTTTTGTCAGTCCAAGCGGAAAAGGCTTAAAAGGTGCGCTACGCATTGCACCCGATACAATCAAATCTGATGCGGATTTTAAGCAGGTATATCCCCAAGTTGAGGCAATGTTTGCAAAAGCCGGCTTCAAGCTGGATAAAGCCTGTAAAGACGTTAGACGAATCTGTTTTGTTAGTCATGACCCGAAACTATACAGTAATTATGATGCAGAAATATATTCGGTATCTGCCCCGCTTCAAACAAAACAGGACCCAGCAAAACCACCTATAAAGATAAAGCAACAATCAATTAACTTTAGCAACGAGTTATTGTGTATTGATCTATGCACAGCTATTTTACAAAATGCCAGCGCCGGCAATCGACACGAAGCAAGGCTTAGAGCTGGAAAGCTGGCGGGCGGTTATATAGCCGCCGGTCAAGTCGATGAGCAAAAACTGACTGATATTTTATTAAGTGCTTCAGATGGTATTTCAAAAGGCGGGATGACCTCAGCCTCAGAAAGAAAAACAATTTTTGAGGCTATTAATAAAGGCAAGTTAAGCCCACTGGATAAGCCGGCTTATTCCGTAGAAATGGATTTTGAGGCAATGCTCACTAATCAGAAGCAAAGAAAAGAGCAAAGTAACCAAAATACCGACCAGAACAGCGCCACAAGCGATTTTAGCGAAGAATCAGAAAGTGAGCCGCCCTTTAAGCGTGTAAGCCTTGCTGATGCCCTCAGTAACCCACCTGAACAACAGCGTTATATTTGGGGTGAACGTATTCCCGCCGATGAATTAACGCTTTTGGCTGCGCATGGCGGGACAGGAAAAAGCTTGCTTGCCTTGCAACTTGGAGCGCATACCTCAACCGGTAATCTGTTTTTGGGGCTTGCGACTGAACAGGTCAAGACGCTGTTTTTTAGTGCTGAAGATGCCACTAACACCATACGCCGCCGTATTGGTGCAATCTGTAAAGCTGATGCTTTAGACCTTGCTCAGGTTGCAGAAAACTTGATTGTATTGGATGCCACAGAAACACCTTGTTTGTTTCATGAGGTGAGCGACAAAGGCGTTAGGCGCGGAGAAATCACACGATATTATTCAGAGTTAAAAAAGATAATTTTGGATGAGGGCATAAGGTTTTTGATCGTGGACAATGCCAGTGATACGTTTGGCGCTAATCCCATTGATCGGCAAGCCGTAACCAAATTTATCAGGGCATTGGTGGGACTTGTGAGAAATGCGGGCGGTGCAGTGTTGCTGTTGTCGCATGTGAATAAAAACACGTCTAAGGCTGGAAAAAATCAATCTGATACAGAGGGCTATGCTGATAGCGCGGCATGGCATAACGCCGCACGTAGCCGGTTATTTTTAAACGCCATTGATGAGCTTGGCAATCTGTCATTAACCCATCAAAAAAACAATCTTGGAACAAAACAGCCGGTTTTGAATATTGCCTTTCGTGATGAGGGTTCGAGCTTATACGCCGCCGATTCAGATCAGTTAATCGAAGCGGGAGCTGGTAAAGCGTTAGTAACTTCCATGATGCGTAACCTACACAAAAAACCCATACTCAAGTTAATACATGAGTTTTATTGCCGTGAGGAATGGATAAGTCCATCACCAAACAGCGCCCAAACTAACGCTTTCGCTTTGCTAAAGAATGAAGCTGACTTCCCACTCAGTACAAAACACGCTGATAAAGCGGAGTGCCTTGCAATCGTGAGGGAGTTGGAGCGTGATAGTTTTTTGATAAAAGAAACTTATAAAAAACTTGATCGGCATGACGGGCAGCGGTGGGCGTTGACTGATGCAGGATTGACTTTTATTGATGAGCCGCTACCAGATCGCATAACTGTTGAAACGCTAGAACCGGCTGAACTGATACCTGATGAAAATATTGAAATCTTGTAGTTATGCGGGAGGTGCGGGAGGTTGCGGGAGCTTATTATTTTTCTTAACTTAACGCACTTCCCGCACCCGTTCGCCGAACCTGCGGGAGGTTCGTGCGGGAGCACCTCAGGGGGTATGGGGGGGACGCGCCGCCGCACACTTCCTAAATAGTGCCCGCCACAAAATCACATGATTACCTGCAACCTGCCCGTAATTAAATATCAAAGTTGGGAACTTCCCGCACTTTCAAACAGGAAATATAAAAAATGACTAATGAAAACAACAGCGAAAAAACAATCTTTTCCAGACTTCAAGAACTAAAGCAACAGGCGGAATCTCAGCCGTTAACGTGGAATCCAAAAAAGGGCGATTATCTTATAGGGACTTTCAAGTCTTACGGGCGCAACGAAGAAAACCGTTTCACTCATATTGTTATTGAAGATCAGAAGAAAATTCCCCATCGTGTCAGTGTTGACGCTGGACGGACTAAACAGCTTTTAGAAGCTAAAGTAACAAAAGGCGATTTAATCTCAATTCAGTTTTTAGGAAAGGAGAGGAATTATTATGGCCGTAATTCAGAAGTTTTTAATTGGATAATCGACAAAGCATAACCAGTTTGGGCAGTTGGTCATCAGATCATGACTGCCCTGTTATCTAAAGTAGATAAAAGTAGATATGCAAATGAATGATGATGACACTTATTTTAACCAGTCAGCAGAGAGCCTGGCACTGTTTACCCTGTTTGATGCTGTACCGGATTATTGCCTTACGCAGAAATTCTGGGAGCAGATCGGGAAGCTATGCCCTGATGACTTAATCCATAAATTGCAAAATAGACGAGCGAACAATGGCTAAATTTAATTACATGGCTTACTGGCAGAAACAACAGAAGAAGTTGCTCGACAGTAAGCTAGGTTCGCAAAAAATACCGACTAAAAAGGGCAATTCAAATTCAACACCTGATAGATATCTTAATTCAGCAGTGGCGCTGGTTAGGTGATCATGGTTGACGCAAAATCAACACCTGTTATTCAACAAAATAGTGGTGCGCTTTGGGCCAGTATCGGTGCGGTTTGGTGCGCAGGTTTCCGTTAATAAAGTTACGCTTTAAACCTAATAAAAATTAACATCACAGGATAAAAATATATGGCGACTAAAAAGAAAGCTCCACCCGAACCACCCAAGAATAAGCGCATATTGAATGTCTACCAACAAGCGGATGATGACCCAGACGAGGTGCTTAGTAAAACCCTACTCAGTCCATTGGTGACGGCGGCGAATACTATGCAGACCTGGGAGAACATGAACACTGTCTCAGGATTACGCGCGGCCCTGGTTGATCAGGTTACAAAGGTACATGATGGTGATTTGAGTAGACCTGAATCTATGCTATTGACTCAGGCGCACACCTTAGACCTACTTTTTAACAAGCTGGCAGAAAAGGCGCACATTCAATCACACATGCCACACTACGAGTCATTCTTACGGCTGGCATTTAAGGCTCAAGGCCAATGCAGAGCGACACTTGAAACGCTGGCAGCAATCAAGAACCCACCTGTCATCTTTGCCAAGCAAGCGAACATCAGCAATGGTCATCAACAGATCAATAACGGTACGCAAGCGGCAAACAATCAAAAACAACCAAACGAACTTTTAACGGAGATACCTAATGCGACACTGGACAGCAGAGGAACGGGCCAAGCAATCGGCATTAATTCAGAACTGGCGACCGTGGGATAAATCGACAGGGGCTAAGACGAAAGAGGGCAAAGCCATATCTGCACAGAACGCATTTAAGGGCGGTTGGCGACAGGAATTTAAAGAACTGGCGGCAATGCTTAAGGAACAAAAAGGCGCTATGAAGTTGATCAGGTAAATTGAGTGCAATGGTTACGGGCAAGGTTACACCCGGGCGCGCGTGGATTGAGAGATAGTGTGGTTTCCAGACTATCTATTCCAGCGTTACACCCTAAAGTAGGGTTAAATAGGATTAGTTTCGGAGTAATAAAAGATCGGGCGCAAATCGGCGTAATCTTTTGCGCTTGAAATCATCCTGGGAGAATTTACCCAAGTTAACAAAGTACGGGAAAGTGATACCAGTCTGGTTAAAAATATGTGACAGCAAATAATCCTGCACTCAAATTGAGGGCGGGAAATGTTGGCAAATGTTAGCATTCAGTCGGCAGTCATTGGCGCTGTTTTTGGGGCGTAAAACTCTAACGTATTACAGAATTATTTTACTTTTTTTCACTGATTTTAGACTTTTATAATCCCACCTAAGCGCACAAAAAAGGTGTATCAATGCGTGTACCACCATTTCATTTTAAATATTAAATAATTTAAAAATCAATGGCTTTATCGCTTAATATGTATTCAGATACAAAATATTGAGTGATGCTTCAGACTATCCCGACCTGACCCACTAACCCATTCAAAGCCTCGTAAATCGGGGCTTTTTTGTGCCTGTTGGTTTCATGTAATCCCACACAAGCGCACAATAAAGGTGTACCAAGTGCATAATTATTTAAAATTTGGTGGTACTGACTATTAGCCTCTTGTTAATGCTTGGCGTTAGAAAAGGAGAGCTGGTTACTGCAAAAATATCGGCTTTTGACTTGGAGGCCGCAACTTGGAAATTAACAACTTTCGACACAAAAACCAGCGCCGAAATTATCATCCCTTTACCACATCAGGCAGTTGAGGCGTTGCGCAATTGTTCGATTATCTGATTGTAACGATTACCTGTTACCTGCGAGGCAATTTCAAGATAGACGATTGCCACACATTCATGAGAATACTTTAAACGTGGCACTGTCTAAGGTTAAGGCCAACATGCTCGGCGTGGAGCCTTTTACAATTCATGACTTCAGGCGCACAGCAAGAACCCATTTAGCCGCACTTGGAGTTGAATCACTACGCTCTGTTTTTATAGGCAAGTGGACTAAATTTCAAATCTGAAGTTTTTTGTGCGTTTTGATGCACCTTGGGCCAAATGGGGTCCGACGGTTACGATCAGCCAACGATTGCAATAGGTGCGCTGCTATCACTAGGCTACAAATAGCAAGCGTATGCCAATATATTTTCTTATAAAATTTATTCAGACTAACCATAGCCTACAAAAACTGAAGTTAAAACGATCTGATACAATAGCTGTTACTAGTTACCTCTTATCGAGTGAATAATGGCAAAACATTCTGTTGAGAAAACTCGACGTCAATATAATAGATGGGTTGCAACTGAAACCCTTGAAGACTATGCGCTTCGCTATTCACCTGCCAGCTTTCGAAAATGGTCGCCTCTATTGCTGGCTAATACAGCCATAGGCAGTATCTCTTTTTTAGCACTGGAAGCTATTGGGGCTAGCCTTTTACTGAGCTATGGCTACAGCAATGCAGTATGGGCCATTCTTTTTGCATCGGTCTTCATATTTGGCGCTGGTTTACCTATTTCATACTACGCTGCACGTTATAATATTGATATTGACTTATTAACCCGTAGTGCCGGATTTGGTTATGTAGGCTCAACGATTACCTCGTTAATATACGCGTCCTTCTGCTTTATTTTTTTTGCTTTGGAAGCCTCTATTATGGCACAGGCACTTGAATTATATTTTAAGCTGCCTTTGTATTTGGGCTATGTTCTGTGTTCACTGATCATTATTCCTATTGTTTTCTATGGCATTACTGCTATCAACCGCTTACATTTGTGGACGCAGCCTATATGGCTAATTTTGATGTTACTTCCACTTTTTTTTCTCTATACACAAGTTCCAGATACCATGGAAGCTTTAAGTCAGTTTAAAGGGCAGCTTTCTGGCAGTAATGAATTTGATCCCTATTTTTTTGGTATTGCTACCGGAATTTCATTTTCATTGATTGCTCAGATTGGCGAGCAAGTAGACTATTTACGTTTCATGCCGGATAAGCACCAAGGTAATCGTTCAATCTGGTGGATGTCCATGTTAGCGGCCGGCCCCGGCTGGATTATTTTAGGGTGTTTCAAACAACTGGTAGGCGTACTGCTCGCTTCAGTTGTGGTATTGGCTGGTTTAGCTTATACAGAGGCAAAAGAACCGGTACACATGTATTATATTGCATATCGCTATGTGTTTGATCATCCTGGTCTTGCCCTTTTATTCAGTACGTTTTTTGTTATTACCTCTCAAGTCAAGATCAATGTCACCAACGCTTATGCCGGATCATTGGCTTGGTCAAATTTTTTTTCCAGAGTTACCCATGCACACCCGGGACGCGTGGTATGGTTGATATTCAATATTGGCATTGCCTTGCTATTGATGGAGATGGGCATTTTTCAAGCCTTGCAAAAAGTACTCGGACTGTATTCCAATGTCGCAATTGCCTGGATTTCGGCAGTTGTCGCTGATTTAACCATCAACAAAGTTTTAAAGCTCAGTCCGCCTATTGTTGAATTCAAACGCGCTCATCTCTACGACTATAATCCTGTCGGCTTTGTAAGTATGTTAGTCGCTTCGTTAACATCTATTATTGCCTTTACCGGTGCATTTGGGCTTTATGCACAAGCCTATTCATGGTTAATTGCGATGACTATGAGTTTTATGTTGGTTCCTGTTATCGCTAAACTAACTAAGGGCAAATATTATATTGCCAGACATAACGTGCATTTTAAAAACTCGGATCAATTACATACCTGTGGGGTATGTGATCAGCAATATGTTCAAACCGATTTTGCCTACTGCACTTTTTATGATGTGCCTATTTGTTCACTATGCTGCACGCTAGATTCAAATTGTAAGGACTCATGTAAACCTAAAAACGTTATGCCCTTTCAGCAGTTTGCAATCTATGTGATTGATGCCATTTTCAAGCATAGGCTATCAAGGCTAGCAACCCTTAGAGTTGTTAGATTCTGCAAGTTGTCAGGCTTTGGGCTGGGAATCGTAGCCATTGCTTTCTGGTCGACTTATACGTTAACTAACGATTTACTCGCTCCTGAATTTCTTGCAGCGTTAAAAGTTAACTTACTGATCCTGTTTTTTGTTCTGGGAATCATGATCTGTATTTTCGCTTGGTGGGTTATTCTCGGACAAGAAAGTCAGGTATTGGCAGAAACCGAACTTGAAGAACAAAATGTACAATTGTCGGTTGAAATTGCCGAGCGCAAACAGATAGAAGGCAAGTTAAAACACAGTGAACAACAATTTCGGGCATTACTTGAATCAACTCCAGATCCGATGGTAATTGTCAATAGTAGCGGCATTATCAATATAGCAAATCATCAAGCATTAGATTTATTTGGCTATACAAAAAGCGAATTGCTTGGGCAATCCGTTGATATTTTGTTTAAAGATGGGTTAAGTTACTTGCGTACCAAATTGAGTGAACATGACATTGATGATACTCAGCCTGCATCGCC
>CAILCX010000070.1 GCA_903832775.1 uncultured Methylobacter sp.
CATGCCCCCAGGGTGTGATTGTGCAAAAGTGGTTTTAGGTAAAATAAAACCCAATGAATGCCGTTTATACGGTGAAGCCTGCGTGCCAAGAAATCCCGTTGGCCCCTGTATGGTGTCTGATGAAGGTGCTTGCCGCATCTGGTGGGCCTCCGGGCTACGCAAACAACCAGCTGAATTGAGTGACATTGTCTGAAAGGTTTGTTTGTAAGTGAGCGAGGTGCTGGCACTTCGTATCATTATTACCGGACGGGTTCAAGGCGTAGGTTTTCGTCCTTTCGTTAGTCGCCTGGCTCATGAATTTGGTTTGGCGGGTTGGGTGCGTAACCACAGTGGCCAGGTAGAGATTCAGGTAGAAGGTTTAGAGGGAGCGCTAACAGCTTTTCAAAATGCCTTGATTAATCGCGCGCCTTCACTTGCACAACCAAATGTTCCTGAGGTTTCTATTGCAACTTGTTCGGGTTGTACTGGTTTTATCATTAAGGCTAGTGAAGTAGGCTATACTTCAGACTCGCACATACCGCCTGACTACTTTGTTTGTGACGATTGTCTAAACGAGATGCAAAATCCTGCGGAACGGCGCTACCGTTATCCTTTTATCAACTGCACCCAGTGCGGTCCTCGCTATACACTCATCAAAACCCTGCCTTATGACCGTCCAAATACGGCTATGACAAGCTTTGATCTATGTACCGCGTGTCTTAGGGAATACAGCAATCCAGCTGATCGACGTTATCATGCTCAACCGCTGGCTTGTTCTTGTTGCGGCCCAAGTCTTACCTTTCGCAGAGTCGGGCAGTCCGATTTGATAGATAACCATACAGCATTAACAGCCTGTTTGAACGGATTGCGAGAAGGTTTAATCGTCGCCGTGAAAGGGGTGGGTGGTTATCACCTTTTGTGTGATGCAAATAATGCCGATGCTGTAAAGCGTCTCAGGAAGCAAAAGTATAGACCGCACAAACCTTTGGCTTTGTTAGTGCCTTGGTGTGGCGAGAATGGGTTGGAATGGGTAAATAAGTTGGCCGAGTTAAATGACGCTGAACAACAATTGTTATGTTCTCCGTTACGTCCGATTGTGCTGGCGAAAAAACAGACGGATTCGGTATTGCTTGATGCCATAGCACCGGACTTGAATGAAATAGGTTTAATGCTGCCTTACAGCCCCTTACATCATCTTTTGGCTGATGGCTTTGGCGCGCCCCTGGTCGCGACTTCTGCAAACTTGAGTGGTGAGCCGGTTTTGACGGATGGAGATGAGGTGGAAAAGCGACTTGATAAGGTTGCCGGTGCGTTTTTGCATCATAATCGTTCTATCCTTCGTCCGGCTGACGATTCAGTATATCGCCTTATCGCCGGGAAACCTCGTCCACTCCGACTTGGTCGAGGAAATGCTCCGATTGAACGGAAACTGTCCTTTAAAATTAAACAACCTTTATTGGCCGTGGGGGCTGATCTCAAAAATACCGTGGCGTTGGCTTTTGATGATCGTGTGGTGATTTCTCCGCATATCGGCGAACTGGGTTCATTGCGAAGTTCTGAGGTCTTTGAGCAAGTTATTTCTGATCTTTTACGACTCTACGATGTTAAGCCACAAGCAATTATCTGCGATGCCCATCCGGGCTATCATTCCAGTCGCTGGGCAAAAGACCAAAATCGACCAATCATCCCAGTGTTTCATCATCACGCCCATGCTTCGGCACTTTCTGGTGAGCACGAGTTAACTGACCAAATGTTGGTTTTTACTTGGGATGGGACTGGTTATGGAGAAGATGGCTCATTCTGGGGTGGAGAAGCATTGTTGGGTTTGCCAGGTGATTGGCGTCGGGTAGGCTCATTAAAACCGTTTTATCTTCCGGGTGGTGATAAAGCCAGTCGCGAACCTTGGCGGAGTGCTTTGTCAATCTGCTGGGAACAAGGTCTGGATTGGCCTGCTTGTCCGAACAATAGCAATTTATTACAGCAAGCCTGGGAGCGGCGAATTAACTGTCCACAAACCAGTTCAGCCGGGCGTTTGTTTGATGCCGCCGCGGCCTTGATTGGACTTGCCGATTATTCTACTTATGAAGGTCATGCGGCAATGAGATTGGAGGCAATTAGCAGGGTCGGCGCAGAGGCCATAGCTTTGCCAATAGCAAAAGATTTAACCGGTGTCCTCATTAGTGATTGGGGGTCGCTGTTACTTTTTTTAATGAACCCAGAAGTGAGCGCAGAAGAGCGAAGTTCTGTTTTTCATGCCAGTCTTGCCGCTACCATTACCGAGCAGGCCAAGTCCATTCGTGAGGAATTTGGCGTCAATCAAGTCGGATTGTCAGGCGGCGTTTTTCAGAACCGTCGATTGACCGAACAAACGTTGTCAGAATTGGAAAAGCGAGGTTTTGAAGTTTATCTTCATGAACAAATTCCTGCTGGTGACGGTGGCATCAGCTTCGGCCAGATAATTGAAGCCGCAAACAAAATGTGTTAATTCAGCGTTTACGTAGCGGCTTAAATGGTAGTGTCAATAATTGCCTAAAGCCTAATTCATCGATTTCCCGGAAAGGACTTAAACCGATAGCCATGGTTTTTTGAGGTTCTCGGGGTTCCGCAATATAAGTTTTAAATAATTTGTCCCAACAGGACAGAGAGAAACCGTAATTACTATCGGTTTCTTCAGGTAGCATAGAATGATGGATACGATGGACATCCGGGGTGATAAGTAGCAAACGTAGTTTTTTATCGATTGCCGGTGGGATATTGATATTACTGTGGTTAAAGGTTGCGGCACCGTTGAGGATAATTTCAAAAGCGACAATTGCCTCAGGATCTGCACCGATCAGATTAATGCATAATACTTTGTAGATCATTGAAATAAAGATTTCTAGCGGGTGAAAGCGAACTGCGGTAGTTGCATCAAATTCCAGATCGGTATGGTGAACTTGATGCAGTCGCCAGAGCCAGGTCCATTTATGCGCAATAATGTGCTGGCAGTAGATGGCAAAATCAAGAAATAGTATGCTGATGAAAATCGAGAGCCACTCTGGCATGTCCAGCCTGTTTAAAAGTCCGAAATTTTGTTCCGTGGCGTTTACTGCGCTCAGATAAGCAACTCCGCCGAGGCTAAAACGCATCAACGCTATATTAAAGCCGGCGAGACCCAAGTTAACCGGCCAGCGTTGTTTACGGTTGATATAATGGTTTCTTCTCGGGCTGAAATATTCCCAGTAAATCATAAGACAAAAAATTCCTAGAGCTGCACTTAAACGTATTGTGGTATCCAAAACGGTCTCCTGAAAAATTGGAAAACAAGTAATGCTGGCGAAATACAACTAAAGCAGTATAGTCGCCAAAAGCTTGTTGTGTTTAATTAACTGGTGATTGAATTTAGACGGTTTGCTGTCAACTGTGATAATTTACAACAGTTATATCAAAAAAATAAAGTTCGATAAAGCTACGATGAGCCAAGCGTAGTTTACGTCGGAAATTCTGTTAACCATAAAATCCTAGTAATAATTGGAGAAAAAAATGAACGAGTTAACTAAAAAGCTGCTTAATTACTTTCTGATCGGTGTTTTTGCTGTTATTCCTATTGTTGTTATTTTACAAATCATGATTTTTGTAAAAGATCGGGTGACTGATTTATTTCAACTGGTTTATATCTATGCAGATAATTATCTTTATACAATGCTGGTTTTTGCGATCAGTTTTTTTATGTTGGTTTACATCGGGCGTAAATTGGTACAGGAAGGGCGCTCATGGGTTATCGCTGCCTTTGATCATATTATTGAGCGTATTCCGTTGATGAATACTATTTACCGGGTGCTTAAAAAAGTGATTAACATGTTTTCCTCTCATGACCGAACCATCGCCAAGGAAGTGGTTTATGTTGAATATCCTAAAGATAATATGTGGATGACCGCTTATGTTACCAATCGTTATGAGGATAAATACGTGTTGTTTATTCCTACCTCGCCCAATCCTACATCGGGTTATACGGTGATTGTCGATAAATCCAAAGTTATTAAATCAGCTATGAATATCGAAGAAGCCAGTAGCTTTATCATCAGTGTAGGTGTTGATTATGGCAAGGCTTCAGAAATGCAAGAATTGCCTTGAAGTTTATTTTTTTCAGGTAATCCTTGAATCGGGTGAAAAAGATGAAAATAATAAGTTGGGCATTGGTGATGTTGTTAATGGCAGAAATCGTTGGCTGCGGGAAAGACGATAAAGCTGAGCAGCCTGAAACTGGGCTGTTAAAGCCGCAGATGGAAACGCTTGAAAACGCCAAGCACCTTGAACAAGGTGTTCAGGAAACTGCTGATCAGCAGCGGCGACAAATAGAACAGGAAACGAAATAACTTAAGATATTTACGAAAGTTGCATTATGAATAACGTAAAAATATTCGATTATTATTTTTATTATTTGTCAAAATAATGCTGTAAGGGTCAACAAATTGGGGCGCGCTGCGCCCCTTTTTTATAGCTCCTTAATGAGCCGAATGTTGCTGTGAGGATTCCTTCATTACATTTCTACGCAACACATAGCGTTCTGCTAGTTTTCCAGTATAGGCATTGCCATCTTTATCTAGCTGAATGAGCATGTTCTCAGCAACAGAATATTGGCGTGTGATTGAATTGTCACGGGGGGTTAATATAATTGTGTTGTTTTTATCGTTCCAGGTGAATTTGCCTTTTTCGACAATTTCTCTCGGAGACTTGCCTACGAATTGGCTAATTAAGAGATAAGTGCTGTTTGGATTTAAAGCGAGTGTTGTTTTAACTCCATTGCAATCATCACAGGGGACAAAACCGTTATATATGCCTGGCCAATTAATATTATTCTGAGAGTGATGATTAGCATTGGTCTCTGTTGATTCCGCTAAAGCAAAGTTCCAACTGGTAAACAATGCTATGAAAAGAGTAAAAGTCAGAATTTGGTTAAAGGATTGTCTAAAGTTTCGCATATTTTTCTCTGGTATATCGATAAGGATTTTAAAAAGTTTAGGTGGTAATGTAAATCTGCATAGTCGATCTTGAGCTTTGATATAAATTAGCCAAAGTTATATATTTTTCTTATTTAACCAGTTACCCGGATAAAAGCAAATCAAAGCCAGAAAATATTTCTGGAATAGAAAAACTTTAAAATTGGGTTTAGCATTCCGGACTCAATAAGCTTGTAGATTGAAAATTAAATATCTTTGAAAGTCTGACAAGCAATATATTACTTTACCAAGCTCAATAAAACGCCGGCAGCTACCGCTGAACCAATTACGCCCGCCACATTAGGTCCCATGGCGTGCATGAGCAGGAAGTTGTGCGGATTGCTTTCCAGACCCATCTTATTCGCCACTCGTGCCGCCATAGGCACCGCGGACACGCCAGCGGCTCCAATTAACGGGTTGATCGGTGTGCTGCTGAATTTATTCATGATTTTTGCCATTATTACCCCAGCAGCTGTTCCAATGCTGAAAGCAATAGCTCCCAAGGCGAGGATACCCAAGGTTTTGATTTGCAGAAAAGCTTCAGCACTGAGTTTTGAACCTACCGCCAAACCCAGAAAAATAGTGACGATATTGATGAGCTCATTTTGAGCGGTTTGGCTTAAGCGTTCAACAACTCCACAGGCATTCATAAGATTGCCTAGCGCAAACATGCCAATTAGAGGAGCAGCTGAAGGTAATAACAAAGTGCAAATTATCAGTAACATTAATGGAAAGACAATTTTTTCCGATTTGCCGACTACGCGTAACTGCTGCATTTCAATTTTGCGTTCATCTTCAGTGGTTAAGGCGCGCATAATTGGAGGCTGTATGAGTGGAACCAAAGCCATGTAAGAATAAGCAGCAACGGCGATGGCTCCCAACAAATCAGGCGACAGTTTGGAGGCGACATAAATTGCCGTTGGGCCATCTGCGCCACCGATAATGCCAATTGCAGCGGCATCTCTTAAGCTAAATTCTAGGCCGGGTATAGCGTTGAGGGCCAGCGCGCCCAGTAATGACGCAAAGATACCAAATTGTGCAGCGGCACCAAGCAACAAGGTTTTAGGGTTAGCCAACATTGGACCAAAATCGGTCATAGCGCCAACACCCATAAAAATCAGCAAGGGAAACAGGCCAGTTTTAATGCCAAAATACAGATAATATAAAATACCGCCTTCATCAGCGATGCCGGCAACCGGGATATTGCTGAGTATTGCGCCAAAGCCTATCGGTAATAACAGTAATGGTTCGAAGCCTTTTTTGATGGCCAGGAACAAGAGTAAAAAGCCGACCAGCATCATGAAGGCCTGGCCGCCGGTAAAGTTATAAATGCCGGTGCTATGCCAGAGTGAAGTAAGATTTTCCATGAGATGTCTCTTTAATTAAATTGTTTGTAATTACTCCGAACATGCGGGCATTATGAGGTCGCTGCACAACAGGTTTTATTTAGATATTTCACAACAAAAAGACGAAGGATTAGGGCAATGGGATTAATCTTTCGTCCTTCGTCCTTCGTCCTTCGTCTTTTGTTTATGTCATTATAAAGAAATCAGTACATCTCCACCGGCAACAGCACTGCCTTCCTTGATATTTACAGTACTTACGATACCCGCTGTTTTTGAGCGTACTTCAGTCTCCATTTTCATGGCTTCCATAATTACCACCACATCGCCTTCGGCAACGATGCTACCCACATCAACCAGGATTTTTAAAATATTTCCGGCCATTGGGGATTCAACTACAGCACCACTGCTGGCTATCAAGGCAGCATGAGTTGGGTGCGCGATGGGTTGGATTGACAAATCTGCATTATGGGAACCGACGATTACACTGAAATTTCTGCCATCAACATTAACCGTATAAGCTTCAGACAGAGGTTGGTTGGGTGATTTGCTCATAGGGTCGGTAGACTGAGGTACGTTGGCCAGTGCTTCAGCTTGCGCATCAGGTGATGCCTCAAAAGCTGCCGCATTTCCTCGGTTAGCCAGAAATTTCCAGCCGACTTGTGCAAACAAGCCATTGATTAAAGCATCTTCTTCAACATTGGCGGCGAGTGTCACACCTTCGACTTGTGCTTTTTCTTTAACTTCTGCAATCAGATTGTCCATTTCAGGTGCAATCAAATCAGCAGGGCGACAGGTAATCGCAGTGCCACCATCAAGAACTTTATCTTGAAGAGCTTTATTAACAGGTGCGGGCGTAGCGCCATATTCACCTTTTAATACGCCGGCGGTTTCTTTGGTGATGTTCTTATAGCGCTCACCGGTCATGACGTTAATGACTGCCTGGGTACCGACGATTTGTGAGGTCGGCGTAACCAGTGGAATAAAGCCCAGGTCTTCGCGGACGCGGGGGATTTCCAGCATAACCTCGTCAAACTTGTCGGCAGCACCCTGTTCTTTAAGCTGGCTTTCCATATTGGTCAACATGCCGCCGGGTACTTGAGAAATCAGGATGCGACTGTCGACACCTTTCAAGCTGCCTTCATATTGCGCATATTTCTTTCTGATATCTCGAAAATAAGTGGCAATATGTTCCAGTTTGACGAGATCCAGACCGGTATCCCGTCCGGTTCCTTCAAGGCTGGCAACGATAGCTTCTGTTGGGCTATGACCATAAGTCATACTTAGAGAAGAAATCGCGGTATCAACGTTGTCAACGCCGGCTTCGACGGCTTTGATGATAGTGGCGACACTTAAGCCGGTGGTGGCATGGCAATGCAGATGGATCGGGATTTTAGTGCTTTTTTTCAGACGTTTGACCAGTTCATAGGCATCGTAAGGTTTAAGCAGTCCGGCCATATCTTTAATACATATGGAATGGGCTCCCATGCTTTCGATTTGTTTGCCCAAAGCCACCCATAAATTCATGGTGTGTACCGGACTGGTCGTATAAGAAATAGTGCCTTGCGCATGGGCATCGGTTCGCAGTACCGCTTTGATAGCATGCTCAATGTTACGCATGTCATTCATGGCGTCAAAGACCCGGAACACGTCAATACCGTTAATTGCGCAGCGTTCGACGAACTTGTCGACTACATCATCAGCATAATGTCGATAGCCCAGGATATTCTGTCCACGGAATAGCATTTGTTGTGGTGTATTAGGCATTGCGGCTTTTAGTAGGCGCAACCTTTCCCAAGGGTCTTCTCCCAGATAACGGATGCAAGCATCGAAGGTTGCTCCGCCCCAGGACTCAATAGACCAGTAACCGATTTGGTCTAATTGTTCACAAATTGGCAGCATATCTTCAATACGCAACCGAGTTGCCAATATGGATTGATGAGCATCACGCAGAACGACTTCGGTGATACCTAAGGGCTGCTTTTTATCAGTGGACATGCTTATTGATTCTCCAGAAACCATGGTAAATTTTAGTTATGTTTTTTGCGATACAAGTGCACGGCGGCAGTTATCGCGGCAACAACGCTTTTATCAATGTCGGCGGTAATGCCCGGTACTGTTTTTGACATCGGTATTTCTGGGAAATAACGCTGTACGAGTGTTGACATGACGTTGATCAGTACGACCAATAAAGTCAAAAACAGGAACACTATGCCCATTCCGGCAAACATTAATTCGAATCCGCTAGTCATTTGTTCAGTCATGGTTCTTCACGTATTTAGAATTTTTAAGTTATGCATTGTATCATAGGCAAAAATCATAACTAATCGATGTCTTTTTTCATATCTTTTATTTGATCGTTAGTCTTTTAGATATGAGGTTGTGAGCGAGAATTGTTGTGCGCAGTGTGCTAAAAAAATCGAATATTTTCGTTTTTATCTTATAAGTTATTGTAATTAGGTGTGAAAATATGAAAGATAAAGTTCTGGGTCAGGATGGGAAGTGGCAAGACAAATTAACGCCGGAACAATTTAACATTTGCAGAATGAAGGCAACTGAGCCTCCTTTTACCGGCAAATATGCCGATTGTAAAAAAGACGGTGTTTATCATTGCGTCTGTTGCGGTAATGCCTTGTTTGATTCGACGACCAAATATGATTCAGGCTCCGGCTGGCCAAGCTTCTGGAAGGTACTATCCGAGAGTAGTGTTGCCGAACATTCTGATATTACTCATGGTATGCGTAGGGTCGAAGTAGTTTGTAAATCCTGCGATGCTCATTTAGGTCATGTATTTGAGGATGGACCACAACCAACGGGACTACGCTATTGCATTAATTCTGCGTCATTGGACCTAAAAGACAGGTGATGAGTGTGACATTAAGTGCCAAGACAGTTGTTCAAGATTTGCTGGATTTTATCGATGGCAGTCCCAGTCCCTTCCATGTCATCAAAAATATCGAGGATTGGCTTGCAGAGCAAACGCAGAGTTGGGAGCGACTGGAAGAATCTGCCAAGTGGACTATACAGCCAGGCGGGCGTTATTACGTGGTGCGTGATGATTCGTCAATTATACTGTTTGTGCAGGGACAGAAACCGCTGATTGAAACCGGCTTTAAAATTATCGGTGCGCATACCGATTCACCCGGATTAAGGCTAAAGCCGAATGCGGCAAGTGGCTCGAATGGTTTGTTAAGGCTGGGTGTCGAGATTTATGGCGGACCAATTTTGGCAACGTTTACAGATCGGGATTTAAGTATTGCCGGACGCATTGCTTATAAAAACGATGAAGACCATATTACCTCTAGCCTGATTAAAATTGAACGACCATTGTTGCGCTTGCCAAATCTTGCCATACACATGAACAGGACGGTCAATGAAGATGGTTTAAAGTTGCAAAAACAAACTGAATTGCCGTTGATTTTATCAACGTTGGCCGATGAACAATTACCCGCAGCCCTTTTTTCTGAATTATTGCAGCAGCAATCAGGTATAGAGGCAGCACGTATTTTATCTTGGGATCTTGCGGTTTATGATACGCAAAAAGGTGCTTTCTGGGGCGCAGAAAATGAGTTTTATGCAGATAGTCAATTGGATAATTTGGCTTCGTGCCACTCCGCATTGCAAGCTTTACTGGATCCATCTATCTTAGAGCCGGAAGCTACCTTGGTTTGTAGTTTCTTTGATCATGAAGAAATTGGCAGCACCAGTAATAAAGGCGCTGACGGTAGTTTTTTACCAGATGTCCTTGAGCGTATTGCTTTGGCAACGGCTTCAAATTTGGAAGATTTCCCTCGGGCTTTGGCAAAAAGCTTTATGATTAGTGCCGATATGGCGCACGCTTACCAGCCTAGTTTCCCTAATGCCTTTGATGCGGAGCATAAAGTTTTCGTCAATAAAGGCCCGGTGATCAAGGTTAATGCTAATAATAATTACAGTTCTGAAAGTATTTCGGTAGCGATGTTTTCCGACTGGTGTAAACAGGAAGATGTTCCCTACCAGTATTACTCTCATCGATGCGACTTGCCTTGCGGCAGTACTATCGGCCCGCTTACTTCAGCAAAGTTGGGTATTCGTTCAATTGATGTTGGTAATCCGATGTGGGCAATGCACAGTATTAGGGAAAGTGCCGGGGTGTTAGACCATGAGTACATGATAAGAGTGATGAAGCGGTTTTATTCGTCATGACAATTCCGGGTGCAAACTGATAATCATATAGAGATAACAGATTGCTATCGCTACATTTTCAGACTTGCACAGCATATTTCTTATCGGGTAATTGAAAATGTATACATGTTTATTGTTCGGATGATTAGGCACTAGATCCTTATGCAGGTGGTGATGTAATGGGTAGAGAAAATACAGCAGAGTTTCGAGCAAAGCAGGTTTTGTCTTTTTGGCCGGTCGATAGTTCCAATCGGGAAATACAAAGCGGCCATTTTTATTTCGAAGTTTTAATTAATTTTTGATGAGCCAACTTGTCGGTATAAATCTGATTCCGTGTAATGGTGAACTGTATTTAATAAAGGATTTTTACGGTTTCCACGAATGTGATCTGTTATTTAAACAATTGCAATCCGAGTTGGGCTGGCAGGAAGAGGCTATTTTTATTTACGGAAAACGGCTTAAAGTACCCCGTCTGATGTGTTGGTATGGTGATGCTGAAGCTGCTTATCGCTATTCAGGTGTTAATCATCAACCGTTGCCCTGGACTTTGGCATTACAGGCGGTGAGAGAGAAAATAGAGCAACGCTGTGAATGTGCCTTTAATAGTGTCCTGGCAAATTTGTATCGTGACGGTCAGGACTCAATGGGCTGTCATGCCGATGATGAAAAAGAGTTGGGCCAAAATCCGGTTATTGCTTCTTTAAGTTTGGGTGATGAGCGATTGTTTAAACTGCATCATAAATCCGGCAAAGAGAAGCTGGATATTGTCTTGGGTCATGGTGACTTGTTAGTGATGGCCGGCGAGATGCAACATCATTGGGTGCACTCAGTGCCAAAAACCAAAAAAGTGAAATCTCCGCGTATTAATCTGACGTTTCGGAAGATTATGTTGGGTTGACCAGTTGGTCAACCCCGGTAGGTCTCAGTTTTTTATAGCTTTAAAACCTATATCGGTACGGTAATAAACATTATCCCAATGGATGCTATTGGCCAGATCGTAGGCTTTGCTTTGGGCTTCTTTTATATCCTGGCCTAAGGCACAAGCGCATAAAACTCGTCCTCCAGCCGTTACCAATTCGTTACCAACTTGTCGGGTTGCGGCATGAAAAACTTTACTATTTTCGTGCACTTGGTTAGTCAAGCCGGTAATAACAGCGCCATTTTGATAGACGTCAGGATAACCGCCCGCAGCCAAAACTATACCTAAAGCTGCGCGCTCATCCCAGTTACTGTCGGTTTTGTCCAGTTCACCAGCCAACGCTGCCAAACAAAGCTCAATCAGGTCACTTTTTAAGCGCATCATAATTGGCTGTGTTTCAGGATCGCCAAAGCGACAGTTGTATTCAAGTACTTTAATGTCGCCATCGGCTGAAATCATCAAGCCAGCATATAAAAAGCCGGTATAAGGCAATCCATCATCCGCCATGCCTTTTAAGGTGGGTTCGATAACATCACGCATAACTCGCTGGTGAATTTCTGGCGTGACCACCGGGGCCGGTGAATAAGCGCCCATGCCACCAGTGTTGGGGCCCAGATCGTCATTATCACGAGCTTTATGGTCCTGAGAAGTTGCCATCGGTAAGGCATGTTTACCATCCGCGATTACGATAAAGCTGGCTTCTTCACCACCTAAAAATTCTTCGATAACGACGCGGTTGCCTGCTATGCCGAACACATTGCCGTAGAGCATGTCTTCAACAGCCGCAATGGCTTCTTGTTCGGTCTGGGCGACAATAACGCCTTTGCCTGCCGCCAGACCATCGGCCTTGACTACGATCGGAGCGCCTTGCTGTTTGATGTAGGCTGTGGCTTGCGCCAGATCGGTAAAAGATTGGTAAGCCGCCGTTGGAATGTTATGGCGGATCATGAAGTCTTTACAAAAAGTCTTGGAACCTTCCAGTTGCGCGGCTTTTGCGGAAGGACCAAAACACTTGAGTCCGGCTTCCTGAAAACGGTCAACAATGCCTAAAACCAAGGGAATCTCGGGGCCGATAATCGTCAAGTCAATGGCTTCCTGTTGGGCAAAGGCCAATAGTGCGTCAATATCATCAACGGCAATGGTAATGTTTACAACAGACGGTTCCAGCGCAGTACCTGCATTGCCTGGTGCGACAAAGACTGTTTCGACTTGCGATGATTGCTGGGCTTTCCAGGCGAGGGCGTGTTCACGTCCGCCGCTACCGACGATGAGGATTTTCATAGGTGTATATAGATAAAAGGTTCAAGGAGAGAGGTTCAGGGGAGAATGGCTCAGGGTTTTAATCTTGTACCTTTCTCCTTTTGCCTCAAATATCAATGTCTGAAATGACGCATGCCGGTAAAGACCATGGCGATATTGTGTTCGTCGGCAGCGGCAATAACTTCGTTGTCACGCATCGAGCCACCGGGCTGAATGACGGCAGTAATGCCAGCTTCGGCGGCAGAATCAATGCCATCTCTGAACGGGAAAAAAGCATCTGATGCCATTGCAGAACCAGGAACAATCAGGTCGGCATCAACCGCTTTAATGCCGGCGATTTTTGCAGAATAAATACGGCTCATTTGTCCTGCGCCTACGCCAATTGTTTGGCCGTTTTTGCAGTAAACAATGGCATTGGATTTAACGAATTTGGCGACTTTCCAGGCAAATAATAAATCGGTCAGTTCTTGTTCGGTCGGAGCGCGTTTGCTGACAATTTTTATTTCAGTATCGCTAATTTCGCCGAGATCGTTGTCCTGAACCAGCAAACCGCCTGCCACGCGTTTGAAATCGAGGGTCGCTTGATTATCGTTACTCCACAGACCACATTCCATAACACGGATGTTTTGTTTTTCGGCTAAAACAGCTTGTGCTGCAGCACTGATTACTGGTGCAATAATAACCTCGACAAATTGACGCTTGATGATTTCAGCGGCTGTTTGTTCATCCAACTCGCGGTTAAACGCAATAATACCGCCAAATGCCGAGGTAGGATCGGTTGCGTAAGCCTTGTCGTAGGCGTCAAACAGACTTTCAGACTGCGCTACGCCGCAAGGGTTGGCATGTTTGACAATAACGCAAGTGGCTTGGTCGTCAAAGGATTTAACGCATTCCAGCGCGGCGTCAGCATCGGCAATATTATTGTAGGATAACTCTTTGCCTTGCAACTGTTTTGCATAGGTAATCGTGCCGCTGGCGGGCGCTTTTTCTCGGTAAAAGGCGGCATTCTGATGCGGATTTTCACCATAACGGAGGCTTTGATTATGATAAAACTGCAGGTTCAGTGTATCAGGAAACTGACTACCGTTAATGCTGTTTAAATAAGTTGCAATAGCTGTGTCATAACGGGCGGTGTGTTCAAAGCTTTTTAGTGCCAGATTGAAACGGGTTTGTCCTGCGAGTTCGCCATTATTATTTTTTAATTCGGTAATAATCGAAGTGTAATCGGTATGGTCTACAATCACCGCAACATCGGCATGATTTTTGGCGGCGGCGCGAATCATTGTCGGACCACCGATGTCGATATTTTCGATAGCGGTTTCAAAATCGCAGTCCGTTTTAGCTATTGTTTGTTCAAAGGGATACAGATTGACTACGACCATATCAATAGGCTTAATTCCGTTCGCGGACATCACCGCATCATCTATTCCACGACGGGCGAGAATGCCTCCGTGAACTTTGGGGTGTAAGGTTTTAACCCTACCGTCCATCATTTCAGGAAAACCGGTGTAATCTGAAACCTCGGTCGCTGGAATGTTATATTCAGCGAGAATTTTGGCAGTACCTCCAGTAGACAAAATTTCTATGCCTAATTGATGGAGTTCCGAGCAAAATTCTACAATACCGGATTTATCGGATACGCTGATCAGCGCGCGTTTCACTTTTTTGTTCATGCAGTTCTCATTAGGGAAAGGGGTAAACCAAGCGGGGTAGTGACGAGTCTTATTGGGTGTTAAGACAGGCCGTAGTATTCCAGTTTTTTTCGTAAGGTGCTGCGGCTTAAGCCCAGCGCTTTGGCAGCTTTGGTCTGGTTGTACCCGGAATGTTCCAGAGTGGCTTGCAGTAATGGCTTTTCAACTTCACCGATAACCATCGCATGGAGACCTACTGCATCATGTCCGTTTAAGTGCGAAAAATATTGCTCTACTGTTTGTTTAACATGTGCAGATAAAGGAATTACGGCACTTTTTTTACTGTCGATATTGATTATTTCAGCACTTTTTATGGAAGGATTCATATTATGCAGCACTTTCAGTAGTTAAAAGATTAAATGCCGAATTAATCAGCCGTATTTGATCGGATGGACTTTGAGCTTGGTTGATAGTGCTTTGTGCATTTTGAGCGGTTGACTCAAGATGCTTAAAATACCACCCTATATGTTTACGAGCTATTCTAACACCGCTTGTATTGCCGTAGAAGCTGTAAAGTTTATCCAAATGACTCATCAGTGTGTTATGTATCTCTTTAACTGTAGGTTTTTCAATGTGTTTGCCATGACTGATAAAGTGACTTATCTGTTCAAATAACCAAGGATTTCCTTGGGCGCCACGGCCAATCATAATGGCATCTGCACCAATTGTGTTCAGCACAAAATAGGCCTGTTCGGGGGTATTAATATCACCATTAGCAATAACCGGAATACTGATGGCTTGTTTTACTTTTTTTAGGGTTTCATGTTCTGCTTGGCCATTAAATTTACAGGCACGCGTTCTACCGTGAATGGTTAAGGCTGCAATACCCGAATTTTCTGCGATTTGTGCAATTTCAACTGCATTACGGCTCTGTGTATCCCAACCGGTACGAATTTTCAAGGTAACAGGAATGTCTACAGCCTTAACGACAGCATCAAGTATCTGTTTTACCAGTGCTTCATCTCTTAATAGTGCCGACCCGGCGGCTACTGCACATACCTTTTTTGCAGGACAACCCATATTTATATCGATTATTTGTGCCCCACGATCGGCATTAAATCGTGCCGCATTAGCCATTAGCTGAGGATCGGTGCCTAAAATTTGTACTGAACGTATACCGGATTCACCGTTATGATCGGCTTTTAATAAGGTTCTTTTATGTTCAAGTAAAGCAGGATTAGAAGTCACCATTTCTGATACAGCTAATCCAGCGCCAAATTGTTTACACAGCTCTCTGAACGGGCGGTCACTAATGCCGGCCATAGGAGCCAGTATCAGATTATTTTTAAGTTGATGAGGGCCTATTTGCATAAGGGGGGCAAGGCTGGTTACAAGGAGTGCATCCTTTATGGATTACCTTGAACCTTTTACCTTGCCGCCTTTAATTTAAGTTATTTATCTTGCTCGTCGTTCCAGATTGGATTTTCACGATCTTCTATTTCCAGTTTGGCAGTGTCGGTGGGATACAAATGCCAGAAAGATTTGTCAATAGTAGCGTTTTTATAGTCTTCTTTCTTCTGGTGAGTGAACGGACACCACCAATTTTCAACGATCTTGACCATATAAGCATGCCATTCGAACAGCGCAACACTGTATGGGCAGTACCAGGTGCAGTTCAGTATCCAGAACAGTTTTGATTGCGCCATACTGACAGAAAAAGAACGTTCCATGGTGATTTGATTTTTTAGATTATAGCGATGGCTGGCCCGGTCAGGGATGAAATCACCCCAGGTTTTAAGATTTTTTGCGCCAACCATAATCAAGTGATAATAGGTTAGATAAGCACTGGCAATCACAAATGGAAAAGTCAGTAAGGGTACATAAATCAGAATCATGCCAATGCCTCTTTGCAGGACAGGGATTTTCTGATGGTTTTTGCCTATTTCAACGCGGCCGGAACAGGAGTCACATGCTTTCATTATTTTAATTGCCTCATTTTTTCTTAGTTAGTAGGGGGGTAATAGTTGGTTTTATTTTGTCTTCATTAAACAATTGGTAAATGCTAAGGCAGCCGGCACAACAAAATTTTTGCATGCCGTCATTGTTAGTCAAAGAGAAACCGGTGATTTCTACCGGTTGCCCGCAAAGTACGCAGGGTTCCTTATCTTTCGCATGGACCATAAAAACGCCTCATATTTTATAAGCTTGAAGAGACAGCGCAAAAAAAAGTTTTTAAATATTCGGTTTCTGGAGCCGCAGGGTCTATCGGATGATCGGGTCCCTGTCCGCCACTTGCAAAAAACACCAGATGCCGGTCAATATGTCGTCCTGATGAACGCAAAATCTCATGCAAGTTTTCACGGCTCAGATGATGTGAGCATGATGCCGATACCAATATGCCATTTTTGGATAGTACTTGCAAAGCCAGGTGATTCAAACGGCGATAAGCCTCATAGCCTTGTTTAAAGTCTTTTTTGCGTTTAATTAATGCAGGAGGATCAAGCACGATAATATCATAAAGCTGGTTTTCCAGACGAGCTCGCTTTAAAAAGTCAAAGACATCACTGCGTACAAAGTGCATTTTATCCTGAACCTGATTGAGTGACGCATTTTCTGAAGCCAGCGTCAGCGCGCTTTCCGAAGCGTCGACACAAGTGACGTCCAAGGCGCCGGCCATCGCTGCAGGAATACCCCAGGCTCCGGTATAGGAAAACAGATCCAGTACTCGCTGATTTTTGGCAATACCTGCTAATTGAGCTCGGCTGGCACGGTGATCGTAAAACCAGCCGGTCTTTTGTCCTTCCAGAATGTCGATTTTAAAACGGGCACCATTTTCTTCAATTATTAATTGGGATGGGAGCTTTCCGTAAGCTATTTCGGACTCCAGGCTTAGACCTTCCTGTTGCCGCTGGCTATTATCATTTTTCAGAATAATAGCTTCCGGACTTAGTAATTCAACTAAAGCAGAAAAAAGTGCTTCTTTGCGTTGCTCCATGCCGGCAGTGGTTATTTGTACTGATAATACCGAACCAAAACGGTCGATTACCAGGCCGGGCAAGCCGTCACTTTCGCCAAAAACCAGTCTGTAGTAAGGCTGGTCGAAAAGTTTTTCACGAAGTGCCTGTGCGGTGGTCAGGCGTTCTTTAAAAAAATTGGTTCCACATTTAAGATTGGGTTTTCTTGATAGTAATCTCGCGCAGATCAATGCTTGAGGATTGATATAAGCCGTTCCCAGTGTTTTGCCATCGTCACTTTTTACCTGAACCAAATCCCCCGCAGTAAATTGTTCGAGGGGAGACCTCTGGGTATCGACTTCGTTGCTAAAAACCCATAAATGGCCTTTACGAAGCCGTTTGTCTTCGTTCTTTTTTAAATAAATTTCTGGATGAGCCATTAGCGTTAAATGAGATTAAAGGATTGTAGGTTAGGTTACGACTGCATGATGCAGGAGCTATTGCCTATCGATGCGTAACCCAGCATTTCTGGTCAAACACGATATAAGCACGGTGTTATAAATTACCGTTTTATGCCGTCAAGTCTGATCCAATCTTCCTGTTGAACAGGCGGGTTGAAAATGATGTATTTTTGGTAAGCGTTCATTACTGACTCGGCTTGTTCATATAAAATGCCGGATAAAACCAGTTGGCTGCCGGGTGCAACCAGATTTGAAATTTGTTCCGCCATATCAATTAAAGGTTTAGCCAAAATATTTGCCAGCACTAAATCAGCTTGAATGGGTGTGAATTGTTCCGGCAAATAACAAGCAACTTTATCCGCCACCTTATTTTTTAAAGCATTACTTTGTGTTGCGGTTATTGCTTGTGGATCAATGTCTACTGCATGCGCTATTTTAGCGCCTAATAAAATGCCCGCAACTGCAAGGATTCCTGAGCCGCAACCATAATCGATAACTGTTTTACCGGCCAGTTCATGACTTGCCAGCCATTCCAGGCATAAAGCAGTCGTCGGATGCGTGCCGGTGCCAAAGGCGAGGCCCGGATCGAGTGTTAGACAAACCGTACCGGTTTCATATTGCTCCTGATCGGTCGGGCAAACCCAGAGCTTTTCAGCAAACTTCATAGGTTTGTAGAATTCCATCCAGGCGCGTTCCCATTCTTGATCTTCGATAATTTCATGTCGATAGTTGTGCATCTGGTCTGCTTTAAATTGGGCGTAAAGCCTGGTTTTGATCAGTACAGGATCAACATCTATTTCATAAAGTGCAATGACCTCGGTGTTACTCCATATTTTGGTTTCACCGATAGCCGGTTCATAAACCGGTTCGTCTTCAGCATCCATATATGTTACTGACACGGCACCGAGATTGTCGAAGAAGTCGGCAATCCGTGGGGCAAGGTTTTCGTTGGTGATAACGGTGATTTGGTGCCAGGTCATGTGAAATATTTTACAAAAATAAAGAAAAAACGGAGCGCGGATAACAAAGATCAGTGCGGATTTACATGCATTTCATTGTTGTTTTCTGAATTTATCAGTGTAAATAGGCATCAACTTTAGATGCTTATCTTATCCCAGATAAGAATGCGTGTTGTAACTTGATGGTTCATATCTTGCTGTCGGTAATTCCTAAGCAGCTTTTTGATTGATTTGAGACATCATGCTTTCAATACTTAAGTGATAATCCAGTTCGGACCATTCAATTCCAGTACCTTGACAAATAAATTGATAATTAGTCAGTTGTTTGAATGTAGTTGCTTGCAGTTCTTTATACCATGACATTGGAGTTAATATGACACGACCATCTTCAAGTTCAACGTGCAAATAACGGTCATCAAAATGCACCGATTTACCTTTAATTGAAATATTCATCTCAAACTCAACGTTATGATTTTCCTCAATCAATAAAGCTTTCTTTATTCTTTTGGTTTCATTACATGAATATGCTTAGGCAGATGTTCGTTTTTATAAAAGAAAAATTCAAAACCGTTAAAAATTAGCAAAATTGGCGTATTTGGTTTGCTATTAATCTATTGTAACGATATTAAGTCTAACCTCAAGCTAAGTCACGTTGGGCGCACCCAACGTGTCTCCAAAGCTTTAATAAATGCCCAACTTCTTTTCCAGATAATGGATGTTTTGCCCACCAGCGGCAAAAGCACTGTCATTCATGATGTCGTGCTGTAGCGGGATATTGGTTTTAATCCCGTCAATGATGATTTCGCTTAAGGCTGTATTCATTCTGGCAATTGCACTTTTGCGATCTTCACCGTGAGCAATCAGTTTGCCGATCATGGAGTCGTAATAAGGCGGAACTTTATAGCCGTTGTAGATATGGGTCTCGCAACGGATGCCAGGGCCGCCGGGCATATGGAACTGGTCTATCGTGCCAGGGCAGGGCATGAAGGTTTTTGGATCTTCCGCATTTAACCGACATTCAATGGCATGGCCCTGAATTTTTACCTGATCCTGAGTAATTGACAGGCGCTCGCCCGCAGCAATACGCAGTTGTTCTTTAACAATGTCAAAGCCGGTTACCATTTCAGTGACCGGATGCTCAACCTGGACGCGGGTGTTCATCTCGATGAAATAAAACTCGCCTTTTTCATACAAGAATTCGAATGTGCCGGCGCCTAAATAGCCAATATCGACACAGGCTTTAGCGCAACGTTCGCCAATTGTTTTACGTTGTTCTTCGGTTATGCCGGGAGCTGGCGCTTCCTCAACGACTTTTTGATGACGGCGTTGCATTGAGCAGTCGCGCTCACCTAAATGAATGGCGTTACCGTGTGAGTCGGCCATGACCTGGAATTCGATGTGCCTTGGATCTTCCAGAAATTTTTCCATGTACACGGTCGGGTTCCCGAAAGCTGAGCCTGCTTCAGCTTTGGTCATCTGAATAGCATTGATTAGCGCAGCTTCTGTGTGCACGGTGCGCATACCTCGACCGCCTCCACCGCCAGCAGCTTTGATGATAACCGGGTAACCAATTTCATGAGCCAGCTTTAAATTCTTTTTATTGTCATCCGATAAGGGATCATTATTGCCGGGAACACACGGGATTCCAGCAGCCAACATGGCTTTCTTTGCGGAAATTTTATCGCCCATCATACGGATAGTGTCGGCGTTAGGGCCGATAAATACAAAACCGCTTTGCTTTACTTTTTCTGAAAAATCGGCGTTTTCAGATAAAAAGCCGTATCCGGGATGTATAGCTTCTGCATCGGTCACTTCAGCTGCACTGATAATAGCAGGGATATTTAAATAGCTGTCAGCGGAAGCAGCAGGTCCAATGCATACTGATTCATCAGCCAGTCTGACATGTTTAAGATCCCGGTCCGCTTCCGAATGCACGGCAACGACCTTAACACCTAATTCTCTGCAAGCGCGCAAAATACGCAGTGCAATCTCGCCTCTATTAGCGATAACGATTTTATCGAACATGAGATTCCCTTATATGCTGTTATTCAATGATGAATAAGGGTTGGCCATATTCGACAGGTTCGGCGTTCTCAACCAGAATTTTAGTGATAGTGCCGCTTTTGTCGGATTCAATTTGATTAAGGATTTTCATCGCTTCAATGATGCATAAGGTGTCACCCGCTTGCACGGCTTGGCCAACTTCAGTAAAAACTTTTGTGCCAGGTGATGCGGAGCGGTAAAAGGTACCTACCATCGGTGATTTGACAATATGTCCGGAGATCTTTTCTTCTACAGGTGCAGCTAGAGCAGGTGACGCCAAAGTTGTTGTTGCGACGGTTGCTGGTGCGTAAGCGACGGTAGCAGGCGCTGCTGAATAACGACTGATGCGAATGGATTCTTCACCCTCTTTAATTTCCAGTTCAGCAATGTCAGATTCTTCGATAATTTCGATGAGTTTTTTTATTTTTCTAATATCCATTGATTAATGTCTCTCGGCTAATATCTGATGAGCGGCCAGTAAGGCCAGTTCGTATCCTGTTGCGCCTAATCCGCAAATAACGCCTTGGGCAATATCTGAGAAATAGGAGTGTTTTCTAAAAGGTTCACGTGCATGGACGTTTGATAAATGAACCTCTATAAAGGGGATTCGGGTTGCCAGCAATGCGTCACGAAGCGCGACGCTGGTATGGGTAAAAGCAGCTGGATTGATAATGATAAAATCAACCTGTGCCTGGTAAGCGTCATGTATCAATTCTACAATTCGGTGTTCTGCATTGCTTTGATGAAAGTTAAGCTGATGATCAAGTTCGGCAGCTTTTTGTTCAAGATTGTGTTTTATGTCGGCAAGAGTCTGATTGCCGTAAAGACTAGGTTCGCGTATGCCCAACAGGTTTAAATTCGGCCCATTCAAAACGGTAATTGTCGCCATTAATCTTGCAGTCAGTAAAGGTTAAAGAAGCATTTAACTGTTAATTTTGCCCAATTTGTCGGGTTTTGTCCAGATATTCTGTTTTTAGCAAAAGATGACGACAGAATTCAAGTTGTTTGAAGTTGTTATCTGCAAAATGAGGATTTACTGTAATAGCGGCTTAACGATGTCTAATAGACGTTCTTTAGAAAGCTCTCCTGGATGCGTATGTATTATTTGGCCTTTCCTGTTGACAATGATGGTATAAGGAACAGCTTGAACAAGATTGCCTAATTGTTTGGCCAGAGCGATTCCATTTTCACCGCCCAATAAAATTGGAAAATTTATTTTTGTACTGGATGCGAACTCGGCGACAGGTTCTTTATCATCTAAAGCTATACCAATAAACTGCAGTCCTCGATCTTCGTATTGTGTTTGCATGGTGACAAAATCGGGAATTTCTTTCAGGCAGGGTGTACACCAAGTTGCCCAGAAATTAATAACCAAGACTTTGTCTTTCCATTCGGAAATGTTGTGTTGCTGGTCGGACAGGTCGAGCAAGCTAAAGGCTGGCAAAGGAGTGGCATGGGTTTTTTCGCTGGCCGCAGAAAAATGCCGGGTTGTTAAGCCCAGACTCAGAGCAATGATTGCAAGGCTAAAAATTAATGCTGTTTTTTTCATGAGCTGACCATTTGTGGCGATTTAAGAAAACGAAGTGACTTAATAAATGTTTCGACGTCCTGATAACCTATCACTCGGTAGGCAGTTTTTTCCTGACGATCCAAGCCAAAAAATAAAATGGCTGGAGGTCCGATTAGTTTGAATTTGGCTAGCAGCGCTTGATCATCATCGGAATTTTTTGTGACATCAATTTGTAATAAAACAATGTCGCCAAGTTCTTTTTTTACTCGAGGATCTGCAAAGGTATAAGCTTCCATTTCCTTACACGAGATACACCAGTCCGCGTAAAAATCGACCATCACCAACTTATGTTGTTCTGAGGCTTGATTGATTCGCGATTCCAGTGAGGCTAATGTGTTGATTCGCTCGAAAATGTTTTTGGTTTCTGCTGCTTGCGCAGTGTTTGATCCCAGTCCTTGCAAGGGTTTCAAGGGATTTCTGTTGCCGATGCTAAAGCCGATTAACAATATTAAACCGTAGGAAAGCATCATCAAGCCTATGCCTTTCCATAGTTTTCGCCAGCCTGAACTGTTCTCGGGTAATGGATCAATAGCGCTGAGATAAATCGCCGGTAATATCAAGAGCATGGCCCAGAGCAGCATAATGATGGTTCCCGGTAAAATGCGGCTAAGCATCCACACGGCGACGGCAAGCATAATGACGCCGAACGCTGCCTTGGTCGAGTTAAGCCAGTTGCCGGCCTTGGGCAATAATTTTCCTGCAGATGCGCCTAACAAGAGTAGCGGAACACCCATACCCAAGCCCAAAGCGAATAATGCGCTACCTCCTAGAATAGCATCGCCGGTTTGTCCGATATAAATTAGCGCACCGGCCAATGGGGCGGCGACACAGGGGCCAACGATCAGTGAAGACAGCGAACCCATGATAGCGGCGCCCCACAGCGAACCATCACGATGTCTTTCACTGGAATTATGCAGTTTAGCCTGTAAGGATTTAGGTACTTCCAGATGGTAAAAACCGAACATGGACAGAGACAGTATTACAAAAATAGCGCTGAACAGGCCGATAATCCAGGGTTGTTGGAAAGTGGTTTGCAGATTACTGCCGAATAAGGCTGCAAGTATACCAAACACGGTATAAGTGAAGGCTGAGGCTACAACATAACTGAGTGACAGTAGAAAAGCCCTGAACGTAGTGATACGGTTACCGTTGCCTACGATAATGCCCGATAAAATCGGAATCATGGGGAAAATGCACGGAGTCAGCGATAACAATAAGCCGAAACCAAAAAAGCTGAACAGAGTTCCCACCAAGCTGTCTTTGTGCAGGGATTGTACTATTTGATCTTGTTCGGACAGGGGTTGCTCAGTGACTTGTTGGACTGAAGGCTGGAGAGCTGCCGGCAAGGTCAGGTCAATTTTTTTGCTCATCGGAGGATAGCAAATACCACGATCAGCGCAACCCTGATATTTTGCCTGCAAGCTAAGGTTTAGCTCTGCCAGGTTGGAGCGGTTAAGAGGCAGGTCAAAGTCGAGTAAGGTATGAAAAATTTCAACTTGTCCGAAAGCCTCATCATGCTTAGGCGTACCGTGCGGAATGTCATAACTGCCTAGGGTTACTCCGTCAGCATTTATTAACTCAAGCTGAAATTTTTCCCGATACAGGTAATAGCCCTTGGCAATATGCCAGTTAACATTCAGCGTATGTCCATCCTTGACTGAAGCAAAAAATTCAAAAGCCTGTTCCGGGGGTAAAAGATCCTCTTCAATTGCTGCTGATTTAAAGCCTTGAGCGCCATTAAGTAATTGTTTAATCGGATCGATTTTGCTTGCAACTGGCGAGGGCAGATTTAGTACAAAGGTGGTTTTTTGGGGCGGATAACAAATGCCTTTGTCGGCACAACCCTGATATTGAACAGAAAGTTGCAGTGATGTGGCGCCGTTCTCAACAGTCAAAGACAGTGGTATATTGAGTGTATTTCGATAAATAACAACATTCCCGAAATTTTCGTCGTGCTTTTCCTGGCCTTTTGGAAGCGCAGGTATGCCAAGCTGGATTTGTTGGGTTTTGGATTCAATGCGTATTTTTTTACTGTAAAGATAATAACCTTCTGCAATATTCCAGGTAACTTCAATCTGATCGGCTGCAATAGCTTTTGCTGTTACTTTGAAGGCCTCTTCAGGTGGCAGAATTTCGTCTGCGTTTAACGCAAAAGCGGCTTGGCTAAATAGCGGTAATAAACAGAGAAAAATTATTTTAAGGAATGGCATGAATCGATCCAATGCAGATAATCAGGTAAACCGCGTTCAATTGGCACGGCAATTATTTCGGGTAGTTCGTAAGGATGTAAATCGTGAATAGTCGTTTCGATGAGTTCGTAATTGTTGTTATGAGCTTTAATCAGCAGTAGTTGTTCAGTGGTTGATTCTACTTGTCCTTTCCAGGAATAAACAGAGGTAATACCCGGTAAAATATTGACACAGGCGGCCTTGTTGGTTTCTACCAGTCGCCTGGCAATTTTTTCAGCAGTGTCTTTATCCGGGCACGTGCAGAAGATTATTAGGTGATTAGCAGGCATGTTACAAAGATTATAAGTTGGAGCCAACAGATATTATCCTAGAAATTAAGCCGGATTGCCCTTATATTGTAGCGACTATGATTACAGCAAGAGCATTTTAGATGAAAATTTTTCAAACACTATTTCTGGTCGTTCTGATTATTCCATTTGCAGAAATTTATTTATTGATACAAGTGGGTAGCATTATTGGTCCTTTTTCGACCATTCTATTGGTGGTGTTTACCGCAGTGCTAGGTGCCTGGTTATTGAAACAGCAAGGCTTTGCAACGTTTCAACGATTTCAGGAAAGTTTGGCACAAGGCGTGATTCCCGCTTATGAAATGATTGAGGGGCCTATTATTCTGGTAGGTGGCGCTTTGTTGCTAACACCTGGTTTTATTACTGATATTATTGGCTTTGCCTGTTTAATACCGCAGTTACGTCGAAAAATTGCCCAGTTTGTTATTGAAAATTATCTGGTTAAGGCTGAGGCGTATGGTCAGCAAGCAAAGACGGCTGAAAATAACGTACTGGAAGGTGAGTTTCGTAAAGAAGAATAAAAAGTAAAGGCCGAAGATTAAAGGCACAAGGCTAATCTTGAATTTAGCCTGGTGCCTTTATAGCTTAACTTTCTGAAGAAGTAGTTTCTTCTGCTCCGCAAGTATTTTTGTTCATACCTGAATAAACCGGGCACCAGCCTGAATAACCGGTTGCTGTAAGCACTAAGCCAACCAACAATAGTAAGACTTCGCCGCCGGGCACGAAAAGTGAAATGACCAGAAGCGCTACGCCTGCGTATAAGCGGTATTTTTTTTCTTTTTCACAAACATTGTGTTCAAATTTAAGCATACGTTTAAAATCAAAATTCATCTTAATATCCTCTATGTGTAGTTATTATTATCTTTAATAAGCAATGGTTCAGTCTGTCATTATTGAACCTGTTGCAATATACACAGCTCCAAAAAATGTGCAAGTGAAAAAATCCCAACAGTAGGTACTTTAAGTAATGGACGTAACTTCAATAATTGACCCTTTAAACGATGCCCAGCGCGCAGCAGTTACTGCACCCTCTCAGGCCATGCTGGTTTTGGCCGGTGCCGGTAGCGGTAAAACCCGTGTTTTAGTGCATCGTATTGCCTGGCAGATTCAGGTTTTGGGTGTTTCGGCGCAAAGTATTCTGGCGGTAACTTTTACTAATAAAGCTGCCAGGGAAATGCGTGGCAGAATTGAGGTTTTACTCAATATGTCTGCGCAATCCATGTGGATAGGTACTTTTCACGGTGTGGCGCATCGCTTGTTAAGGCGTCATGCCGTGCAGGCAAAATTACCTGAAACCTTTCAGGTGATGGATTCCGGTGATCAGTTACGGGTTATTAAACGGCTGTTAAGCACCCTGAATCTCGACGCTGACAAGTGGCCACCGCGTCAGGTGCAATGGTATATCAACGCACAAAAAGATGAAGGTATTCGGGCTCGGCATACCATGGAAAGCTTTGATCCCTATCAACGGCAAATGTTGATTATCTATAAAGCCTACGAAGAACTTTGTGATCGTTCCGGACTGGTTGATTTTGCAGAATTGCTGTTAAGAGCACATGAATTATTACGGGATAACGAAGACGTTTTGGCGTTTTATCAGCAACGTTTCAGGCAGGTTCATGTTGATGAGTTTCAGGATACCAACACCATACAATATGCCTGGTTGCGTTTACTGACCGAGGGCAAAGACAATATTTTTGTCGTAGGTGATGACGATCAATCCATTTACGGCTGGCGCGGTGCAAAAATTGAAAACATCTATAGTTTTCAAAAACATTATCCTAATCATCAGGTTATAAAGCTGGAGCAGAATTATCGTTCGACAGGGCATATTCTTAAGGCGGCTAACCAGGTGATTAGTGTTAATGACGGTCGCATGGGCAAAGAGCTGTGGACGGATGCTGGTGACGGTGATTTGATTTCCTTGTATGCAGCTTTTAATGAACAGGACGAAGCTCATTTTGTGGTCGAGCGCATTAGAGCTTGGGTGAACGAGGGCGGCAAGCGAACAGATGTGGCCATTCTCTATCGCTCGAACGCCCAATCCCGTCAGTTTGAAGAAAGATTGATGACCACCAGCACTCCCTACCGTGTTTATGGTGGCTTACGTTTTTTTGAACGTATGGAAATTAAAAATGCGCTGGCTTATTTAAGGTTAATGTCCAATCGCAATGACGACGCTTCGTTTGAGCGGGTGATTAATACGCCGACGCGTGGCATAGGCGCCAAAACCCTTGATGATATTCGCAGCATAGCCCGTGATCAAAGTCTGTCATTATGGGCTTCTGCAATTGTGCTGATAAATCAGCGCACGCTGTCAGCCAGAGCCACCAATGCCTTGATCGGTTTTTTGGAATTGATCAAGCAATTTGATGGACTTGCTACGGACCTTGAGCTTTACGAAAAGGTCAAATTGGTGGTCGAAAGAAGTGGCCTGATCGAGTTATATCAAAAAGATAAAGCCGATAAAGGTGAAGAGAAAGTAGAAAATCTGGAAGAGCTGGTTAACGCTGCGCGACTTTTTGATGCCGCCGTTATTGGTGATCAGGAAGATACAGAAAATCTGGGTGAGCTGGATATGTTTTTAGCCAATGCGGCTCTAGAATCCGGAGACATGCAAGGTGACGAATTTGATGATTGTGTGCAACTGATGACATTGCATTCAGCCAAAGGACTTGAATTTAAACAGGTATTTCTGGTTGGTCTGGAAGAGGGTCTGTTTCCGTCCCAACAGTCGGTCGATGACGTTGGAAGACTGGAAGAGGAACGCAGGCTTTGCTATGTCGGAATTACCCGCGCCATGCAACAATTGTATCTGACCTATGCCGAGTCCAGACGGTTATACGGAAGGGAAACCAACCCCAGACCTTCACGATTTTTACGTGAAATTCCGGCTGAACATCTGCAGGAAGTCAGGGTTCGAGCAACAGTGACGCGACCGGTAACTTCAGTTAAAGTTAAATCACAGTCTTTGCAAGCGACAGGAAAATACAAGCTGGGGCAACGGGTTAGCCATGCTAAATTCGGTGAAGGTATAGTAATGCAAATGGAAGGTGAGGGCGCCCAGGAAAGAGTGCAGATAAATTTTAAACAGACCGGCAGCAAATGGTTGATGCTGGCTTATGCGCAATTGGATGAGTTATAAGTACATGGGCTAATTACGAGTTAAGGAGTTTATTTAGCTGCAATCGTCCTGGTAATATTTGCCGATAGTACTTATTTCTTCAGCATTATTTACTATGGCATTGACGCAGTCAGTATCGAGTTTACCTGCATGAGCCATATTTTTTAGTTCTTCAAAAGCGTCTGGAATAGACCAGGCCTTTTTGTAGGGACGCATGCTGGTGAGGGCGTCATAAATATCCGCAACAGTTACGATCCGCGCTTCAAGGGGTATTGCCTCGCCTTTTAAACCATTGGGGTAACCAGAGCCATCAAGGAATTCATGATGACAGCCTACGATGTTAGTCATGACTTTGGTATCAGGCAGATGTTGAACAGCGAAGTCCCCCAGTATCTTAATTACGATATCCTGACCTTTTGTGACGTGGGATTCCATTATCAGACGTTCATTAGCGTCTAGTTTGCCTTGTTTCAGAAGTATGCTGTCAGGTATGCCAATCTTTCCTATGTCATGTAAAGGAGCAAAAAGGAATATGTGCTCAATGAACTCGTCACTCAGTTTGTAGATTGGGGCGAGAGATTTAGCAATGATTCTTGAGTATCGAGCCATGCGTTCCAGGTGACTGCCAGTCTCAAAATCCCGTAAGTTTGCAAAATCGCGCGCTAACTTTGCCGAGGCGACAATCGAGCGAACGGCAGCGAGCTCAGTAGAAATAGACATATTGATGAGGCTGGCATAAAGACCGAGATCACGTTGAACCACTGGCGTAAATGCGGCTTGCTCTAAGGAGTCAAAAAAGATGAATCCAATAAATGCGCTGTTATCGTAGATCGGTAAGGTAAAAGATGAACGGTAGCCTTGCTGCAAAAGCCAGGCTGAATGTAACGAATTTGATTTGATAACATCTTGAATTTCGTTAATTACTCGAGGTTCGCCGCTCTTGGCGATTTTGAGCAATGAAGGGCTGTCGGAAAGCTTGAAATCATAGGCTGTAATTGCATGGCCTTGATGGGTGCTATTTAGAAATGTTTTAAGTTGGTCCTGTTCTGCATCGTAAATTGCACAAGCAATGCGATGTACGGTTGGGAGTGTAGTCAAAATCCTTTCATGAAGATAGCCGATCCTCTCGTTTAGTGAGCCTGGAGTTTCAAAAAGATGTGGAACAAAATTTTGTTGGTAAGTCGGCATTATCGTTGACCTGGATATAAAATGTTACTTACTGGATTGGAATAGATAAACTAACTATTGCTTGAAATGGGTTATTTTAGCGTGTATTTAGAAGCCGGATATGTGGCGTCGCTGCTGTTTTTTATGATAGGTTGGTATTAAAAATGTGTTCTATCTATTTGCAAGTTTTTTGGTAATTTATATTTTCACCATCAAGTATCAATCCATCGGGCAATATTTACAAGATTATTTGGTATTCAACCTGCAAGTCGTTTCTGCCAGTCAGTAATTTTTATTTTTAATTCATCAATATTAACTGTCGTCAGGTGTCGCTGTTTTAGTAGGCGCTTCCCGGCCACCCAGACATCGGTAACTTGCGAACGGTTCGCGGCGTAAACAATTTGCGAAACAGGACAATATAAGGGCTGCGTTTCAAGCTGTGATAAATCAATGGCGATCACATCGGCTGCCTTGCCGATGCTTAACGAGCCTGTTTCCTGCTCAAGTCCCAAGGCCTTTGCACCATTGATCGTCGCCATACGCAATGCGGTCATGGCCGGAATGGCGCTGGCATCACCGGCAACGGCTTTGCCAAGTAATGCGGCAGTGCGCATTTCGCCGAACATATCCAGATCATTGTTGCTGGCTGCACCATCGGTGCCTAAAGCCACATTTATACCCGCGGCGAGACATTTGGCTACCGGACAAAAACCGCTGGCCAGTTTTAAATTGGATTCTGGACAATGGACGATATGCGCACCGGATTGGGCAAATTGAGCGATTTCATCATCGGTTAATTGGGTCATGTGTACCGCGATGAAGGAAGGATCAAGCAACCCAAGTTCATAAAGTCTTTGCAAGGGCCTCATTCCGGTTTTTTCCTGTTCTTGCTCGATTTCATGTCGTGTTTCGTGAACATGCATGTGAATAGGCAGTTCTAGTTCGTCGATCAAAGTTTTGATTTTTTGCAGCGGTTCATCTGATACGGTATAGGGAGCATGCGGTGCGAAAGGCGTGGAGATTAATGGATGATGTCGGAGTTGATCATGTAAAGCCAGACCCTTTTCAATATAAGCGTCGCTGTTTTCGGCCCAGACGGTCGGAAAATCGATGACGATCAGCCCGACACTGGCGCGAATGCCATGCTGTATGGCTTGGGCTGCGGTGATTTCAGGAAAAAAATACATGTCATTGAAGCAGGTGGTTCCGCCCAGAATCATCTCCGCAATGGCTAAATCGGTACCGTCTTTTACAAATGCCTCACTCATCCATTTTTGTTCCAACGGCCAGATATGGTTTTGCAGCCAGTCCATTAATGGTAAATCATCGGCAACGCCGCGCATTAGGGTCATTGCGGCATGGGTATGACTGTTGATTAAACCGGGCAGTAAGGCATGATGTTCAAGGTTTTCTGTGGTGTTGCCTTGATATTGTTGTTTAGCAAGTGCGGTGGGTAGCAGATTGATAACCCTGCCGCCGTCGATAACCAGCGTGTGGTGTTCGAGGGTTACGGATTCCGGTTCAACGGGTATAATCCAGCGAGCGTGGATAAGTGTATCGACAACTGTCATAGAATAGTCCTGTATTGGGTTGCCAAATTATAACTTTTTATAAAACAATGACTATGCAAAATAACGAAACTGTACAAGCCTTGCAATGGACCGGTAATACTTTAAGAGTGTTGGATCAGCGTCAATTGCCTGAACTGATTGCTTACGATGAATATACCGATGCGCTTGGCGTAACCGAAGCTATTGTTAGTATGCGAGTTCGTGGCGCCCCGGCGATTGGTATCGCTGCAGCTTATGGCGTGGCACTCTCGGTACGTAAACATTATGCCCAATCTAATCATTGGCGGCAAAAAGTGGAGGCCGATATTGCCATGCTGGCAAAATCCAGACCCACGGCGGTCAATTTGTTTTGGGCTTTGGATCAGATGAAAGCGATGCTGGCCATGCAGTTAAATAATCCGCCAGTGGCTATCTTGGCGTTCGCAGAAAAAATTCATGCCGATGATGTTGCCGCCAATCAAAAAATGGGCGAGCTGGGTGCAGATGTTTTGGCAGGTGCAAAAGGCGTAATGACGCACTGTAACGCTGGCGCGTTGGCCACCGGTGGTTATGGTACGGCGTTGGGCGTGATTCGTAGTGCTTACAAAAGACAGGCTATCAATGTTTATGCCGGTGAAACCCGCCCTTGGCTGCAAGGTGCCAGATTGACTGTTTGGGAATTGGCGCAAGATGGTATTGCTTCGACTTTAATTGCCGATTCGGCGGCGGCATGGCTGATGAAATCTGGCGCGATTGACTGGATTGTGGTGGGTGCGGATCGCATTGCGACCAATGGCGATGCAGCAAACAAGATCGGCACTTATTCTTTGGCGGTGTTAGCCAGACAGCATGGTGTTAAGTTAATGGTGGTTGCGCCTACTTCGACCATAGACTGGAAAATTATCAATGGCGACCAAATCGAGATTGAACAGCGCAATCCCAATGAACTATTGCCGGATTGCTATAACAGTGAGGATTCTCTGGTTACTGCCTGGAATCCGGTTTTTGACGTGACTCCGGCGGAACTGATCTCAGCAATTGTGACTGAGCGTGGCGTAATACTTAATCCCGTCGAGCAAGGCGTAAGGAGATTGAAAAATGCAATTTAATAAAAAAGGCAATAATCCGGTTTTAGCCATCGGTTTTTTATTTAAAGGATTGAAGTTATTGACGAGTCCAGAATTACGCAAATTTATCATTATTCCTATGTTAATCAATGTGGTGCTTTATAGCGCGGCATTAATCTTAGGCTATTTTTATATTTCGGATTTGATTAATCAATTCATTCCAAGCTGGTTGCAATGGTTAAGCTGGATTTTGTGGCCGCTATTTTTTGTCAGTTTTTTTATCACCGGTTTTTTCACCTTTTCAGTAGTAGCAAATTTGCTGGCCGCACCTTTTTACGGTAAGTTATCGGCAAAAACGCTGGCTATGGTTGACGGAAAGTCAGTGGAGACTATAGAACAGCCTTTGGCTAAAGTTTTGGTTGCTGAGTCAAAACGTATCGGCTATTTGGTGACGCGAGCTTTGCCGCTGTTGATTCTGTCGATAATTCCGGGGCTTAATGTTATTGCACCTTTTTTATGGGCTGTATTTGGAGCTTGGGGCATGGCCTTGGAATATTTGGCCTATCCATTTGAAAATGAAGGTGTTTTATTTTCCGAACAAAAAATCCTGGTTAAAAGTGTTAGATTCGGCGCCTTAAGTTTTGGTGGCCTGGCGGTGTTGGGTTTGACCATTCCGGTGCTGAATATCATCGTCGCTCCTGCTGCGGTAATTGGGGCTACTCTTTACTTTAATGAGATTAAGCAGGATTGAGATTTCAATATTTACTTGTTCCCACGCGGCGCGTGGGAACGAGGTTAACCTTAAAAACAAATGAAATTTGCAATACAAATCAACTCCAGTCCCTACCAATCCAATGCTGGATATACCGCTTATCAATTTATCAATGCCTTGTTGGCGCAAGGTCATGAAGTGTTTAGGGTGTTCTTTTATCATGACGGCATTTACCATGCTTTTAAATACGGCACGCCACCGGATGATGAGCTTCAGTTCACCGCTCAATGGAGTGAGCTGGCAAGAGGACATCAGATTGATTTAGTGGTGTGCATATCTGCAGCGCAAAGACGTGGCTTGTTATGTAGTGACGAGGCTAAACGGCAAGGCAAACAGGATAATGATGTGGCCGAAGGTTTTCGCATTTCCGGCTTGGGGCAATTGGTCGAAGCGACACTGGAAGCCGATCGCTTTATCGTCTTTGGGTGAAACTATGAAACGTTATTTATTTGTACTGCGTAAACCGCCTCATAGCGGCGCTCAAGTTCAGGAAATGCTGGATATAATTTTGACGACCGCTGCTTTTGA
>CAILCX010000071.1 GCA_903832775.1 uncultured Methylobacter sp.
GTCGATGAATTTTGGGAATGTCCACCCTGAGCATAGGCAGCTTCCCCACCCCAAAGCCCAATAAGAGCTGTTAAACACAACACTTTCGATAATTTATTTTTCATTTAAAAAACCTTTTTTGAATTTAAAATATTGTTTTACCTAGACTTGTTACTAGATAGTTAATTATTGAATAACAATGTTATTAGCTAATCTTAAATACCTCGTGGTGATTTATACGAAATAGAGTTGTTCTGAAATTCTTCTAAAAGTCATTTAGCTAGATCTATTGTTAGATCTGCACTTAATAAGCAATAATGAATCCGGAACCACCTTTGCCTCATTTATCTAGCTTTTTTTGCCGAAACTGTAAAAATTAAAATACATGCAATCCCTGAAATACTTAAAGCACGTATTGTGCCAATTAGTTTAAACACGCATGTGTAGTCTCAAGCAATTGTTTTTTAATGACATAAGTTAACGCACCCCAGCCACCTAAATTCCCGGCCTCTACCATGTTGACAGTCCATTTTCATAATCAGGATGACTTAACTTTATTTTTTGCTGGAAATTCACTGAAATACATGGCTTACAGCTGTTTATTTACAGGCTTAATGCCTTTTAACTTAGACCTGACATGACTGCCATCTGATATGACCGTCATCTGACATAATTGACATAATTGACATAAATGAATTCGAATAAGGCAGGCGGTATTTACAGCAGCGTCTTAAATGTCTCCGACCCAACGCCCTTCAATGTGGAAACTGAAACAGCTTTTAAGCTGCGATAAATAGAGTGCTGATATATCTGATTTCATGGCAATGGAATAAAAGCTGTATTGGGGGGGTAAGGCTTTCTCGTAAAAACTTTACTTGCCAGAACATTGATCACAGGGCACAAATAGAGCCAGCGAAATTATCTGTGGGCTTGAAAATTTTTCGGTGAGGTTTTTCTTATCAGCTCAATAGCAAGACTGCGTAACAAAGCCATGATCTATGCTTTGTTGCCCGCTTTTGATGCAGTCTTCATCAAAAGTAATATCGCGAATCCAATTGTTGGATTCTACGCCCCAGTGAAAGCGGATAGCTCTGGTCAGTTCCTCGGCAAGAGGCTTGATACAAGAAGCGTCGGGCACTGAAATTACTAAGATAATAGGACGTTTCGAAACCGGTCTTTTGTTTAGCAACTTCAAATGTTTCGCCATCTACAACGACTAGTGTCGACAAACCGCTATTTTCCCAGCGAAAATTAAGTTAAAGATGTCAGGGGATATAAATGGGGTGGTGGGTCAAAGTTGCAACTTGGCATGAATATCGACACCAAACCCTACCTTATTAATAAGCAGATCAATGACGGTATCGTGCACCCTCAACCGATTTGGAAAAACAGATGATTTCCCTTCTCAAGCCTTTTGACTCAAGTTCCTAGATTCAAGTTTTTGTGTTCAATTTTCTATGTATTCCGCTTACCAACCTGATGTTTTGCTGTGTCTAAATGCCGCTCGTAGGCACCCCAATCATCGGTGTAATAACGGGTAATATTGAAGGGTTCTAGTAATGTCTTCAATTGCTGAAAAGACCTAATCTTTACGTCTACCAAAGACATATGCCGCCAGCAGTGTGCTGGTCGCTTGATCAATCACGTACCACAGTCAATGCGGTTCAGATTTCTTGCCCACATAAGGTCATTGTTCGTCTATTTCAGCTTCACAGAAGGCTTCCAGTCTAACCCCCATGCTACCTGACGCAGTCAGTTTATTAACAATAGAGATTACTTGTCTAAGTACGGCTTGTTTTTTTTAGTGTACTGATGACGGTGTTCTTGTTAATTCCCAACATCCGCCGTGTATCTCGAATACCACTGCCATTGATCGCCATCACTACCACTTGGGGTTTGACACTAGGCATATAAGCTTTATATCGATAGTCAAGAAGCAATGTCTTGGTTAGACAACCTGTAATCTGGCATCGAAAATGTTGTGTCCCTTGCTCTGTCCACCGGACTTTGTGATTTTGTTGCTGCCAGACACGGGGCAGACGATTTCTTGATAGCATGTCATCAGTACATAATACAGCAAACTACAAATTTAACTCATTACCCCTTTTTTCAATTTTTAATGCCAATGCCTTTATGTAATAGGAGCAGGCTGAACGAAGTCAGGGTCACAATAAAGCCACCGATAATTATAAAGGTGAGTTGAATATCAACATCGGTAACACCAATCAAGCCATAACGAAAGGCATTGATCATATATAGAATGGGATTTCCCATGGAGATAGTCTGCCAGATGCCGGGCAACATGTCGGTCGAATAAAACACGCCGCCCAGATAGCTCAAGGGCGTTAATACAAAATTCGGGATAATCGAAATATCGTCAAAACTTTCAGCCAATATCGCATTAATAAAGCCGGCTAAAGCAAATACGGTGGCGGTCAGTAACGCAATGGACAGGGTGATTGTTATATTTTTAATGGCAATATCGGCAAAGAACATGGATATTAAACTGACCACGATACCTACCAGTAAGCCTCTAATTATACCTCCGCTAACATAACCACTCAAAATAACCCAGTTGGGTATGGGGGCAACTAATAATTCTTCTATATTGCGCTGAAATTTAGTCGAGTAAAACGAAGAGACGACATTAGCGTAGGAATGACTTATCACTGACATTAAAATAATGCCGGGGACAATATAGTTCATGTAACTGGAGCCGCTAATCGTGCCTATCCGGTCGCCTATCAACTTGCCGAAAATCAAAAAATACAGCGCGGTAGTAATCGCAGGCGGTAGCAGAGTTTGCGGCCAGATTCTGATGAAACGGAAAATTTCCTTGATAACTATGGTTTTAAAGGCAATGGAGCGATTCATGATTGCCTATCTCCAGAGTGAAGAACTGAAGGATTAGAGTCTATTAAATCCATGAATAACTGTTCCAATCGATTGGTCTTGTTTTTTAAGCTGATGACTTCAATGTTCTGTGCGCTTAACTGGCTAAACAAGCGGTTAAGTCCATGTTCTTTTGGTACGGCGACATTCAGGCTTTTGTCGGTCAAGAGTTCAATTTGGTAGCCTTCAATAACAGGTGTTTGAGTCATTGGATTAGCCAGATCCATTACAAAATGCTCAATATGCAGTCTTGCCAGCAAACTTTTCATATCAGTGTTTTCAACTATCAAGCCGTTATTGATGATGGCAATGTTGCGACACAGACTCTCCGCTTCTTCCAGATAATGTGTAGTTAAAATGATGGTGGTGCCTTGTTCGTTGACTTCCTGCATCATTTTCCACATGGAACGACGTATTTCGATATCGACGCCGGCGGTCGGTTCATCAAGAATCAGTAGTTTGGGAGCATGCACCATGGCCCGGGCGATCATGACCCGGCGCTTCATGCCGCCTGACAGGCGTCGGGAAATAGTGTCCCGCTTGTCCCACAAATCCATTTGTTTGAGACAATGTTCGGTTCGTTGCAAGGCGAGTTTGCGTGGCATACCGTAATATCCGGCCTGATTCAGGACGATGCTTTTGACGGTATCAAATTGGTTGAAATTGACCTCCTGAGGAACCAGGCCGATACAACTTTTGGCTTTGGCCTGTTCCCGTTTCAGGTCATGGCCAAAGATAGTGACCGAGCCGCTGGTAGAGTTTACTAGCGAACTGACAATACCTATCGCCGTTGACTTGCCTGCACCATTGGGTCCGAGCAAGGCAAAAAAGTCACCGGCTTCCACATCAAGATCGATGCCTTTTAAGGCTTCGAAACCATTGTTATAGATTTTTTTAAGATTACGCAGAGAGAGTGCATTCATACATTAAGGTGCAAGATTAAAGGCGCAAGATTAAAGGTTAAAAGCGCAAGGTGCAAGATTAAAGGCATAATGTGCAAAAAACACCTTGAACCTTTAACCTTGAAGCTTTAACCTTATCTGATATTTACTGATTACATTAACAAAACCGGATAATTTGTGTTAAAAAAACCGCCTGAAATCGTTGCCGCTGTGGATCTGGGTTCAAATAGTTTTCACATGATAGTTTGCAGTTTAACCAATGGAAAATTACAAACGCTGGATCGTATTAAAGAAATGGTAAGGTTGGCATCCGGTCTGGACAAGCACAACCACCTTGATGCAAAAACCCAGGAAAGAGCCTTAGGCTGTTTGGAGCGCTTTGGACAAAGAATACGTAATTTTCCACCAGAAAGTGTCCGTATCGTCGGAACCAGTGCTTTGCGCATTGCCAAAAACTCACAACAGTTTTTAGATAAGGCCGAAAAAGCGCTTAATCATCCCATCCATATTATTTCCGGAATAGAAGAAGCCCGCTTAATCTATCAAGGCGTTGCTCACAGTCTGGGCAGCAAGGCCAATTTAAGGCTGGTTATGGACATTGGCGGTGGCAGCACTGAATATATTATTGGTTCAGGTGATACACCTCAGGTTAAAGAAAGCACACCTATGGGTTGCGTACTGGTGAGTAACGCTTTTTTTAAAGACGGCAAGCTTTCCAAAAGTGCTTTCACTCAGGCAACCCTGTTTGCTGAACAGCAGCTTGAACCGTTGCAGAAACAGTTTCATCGCAGAAACTGGGATGAAGCCATTGGCGCTTCAGGCAGTTTACGCTCTATCGATAAAGTTCTGAAAGCTAAAAACTGGAGTAATAACGGTATAACCAGAGAAGGTTTGGAGCTGTTAGTCGCTCACATTAATCAGTGCACACATGTTGATGAGCTGAACCTTCCAGACTTGGACCCCGAACGTCTCCCCGTGTTTCCGGGTGGCCTGGCAATTATTTATGCCACGTTCAAAAGCTTGGGCATTGAACAGATGACCGTATCTGATGGCGCCTTGAGGGAAGGGCTCATTTATGATTTGTTGGGTCGTTTATATGATCACGACATTCGTTCTGCAACGGTACAAACCCTGGCACAACGTTATCATACCGATACGGAGCATGCTTCGCGTATTAAACAGACCATTCACTTCGTACTAAATCAATTGGAAGAAGGTTATTTCGGCCCTAATCAGGAACATGCCGAACAGTTTTTAAATTGGGCGGCCGATTTACATGAAATCGGTCAGGACATAGCGCACAGTCATTATCATAAACACAGCGCTTATATTATTGAAAATGGAGATTTTTCTGGCTTTTCGCGGCAGGATCAGATTTTACTGTCAACCATTGTGAAGGCGCATCGCCGAAAGTTTTCCCGTTCGGCGTTCAATGAATTGCCATTTCCCTGGAATGTAGATGCACCTAATTTGACTGTTATTTTACGTCTCTCTGTATTGTTGCATCGCAATCGTCAGGAATATGCTTTACCTGATTTCAAAATAAAGCTAATAAAATCAAAAATAACCCTGGAATTTCCGGATAACTGGTTAGCTCAAGCACCCCTAACTCATGCAGATTTAATCCAGGAAACTGAGCATCTCAAAACGGCAGGATTTAAATTGGAATTTGTCTGATTCCAGCTTCATGAGAACTTTATTTGCTAACTGTTTCCTACGGTGTCTCCGCCAATTGCCTTACATTGTAATGCGTGTGGTGCTGTACTGTTTTGGAATGCTGGTCATTATAACTGTGCTGCTGATTCTTTTTGGAGTGGGTGATCGACCTGAGCTTGAAGTAGGCTGGTCACCCAGCCGCGAGGATCTGGTCAGGGCAAAAAAAATTCTGCATGAAGGATCAAAAAACAAGCCGGATGAAATTGGCGTTATTGAGTTAAATCAGGCCGATCTCAATCTTGCCAGCAATTATTTGTTAAATCGCTATAGTAAAAGTGCAGCCCGCCTGGAATTCAATAAAAACCAGTTGAGATTCTTCGTTACGATGTCACTGCCTGAAAACAGTGTGGGCAAGTATTTAAACATCAGTTTTAAATTAGGCAATGTCAATGATAGCGAACTTCCTGTTATAACCAAATTTAAAGCTGGAAATTTATTGTTGCCGGCAAAATTGGCCTCGTTGGTGATAGACAAAATTATTCAACATTCTTCATTAAATGAATATTTCATTCTCGCTACCCGACCGCTAAAGCAAGTGAAAATCGAAGGCGAAATACTGACAATTACTTACTATACCAACAAAGAGATATTGCTTCAGGCGCGGAATTTTTTGACGCATACCGGTGACAATTCGACGCTTAATATCTATCAGGCCAAGCTAGCCAATATTATTGCTAAACATGATCCTGAGTGGCGTTTGTCGCTGGCGGATTTATTACAACCTTTGTTTGAGCTGGCTTACCAACGGTCTACCTTAGAGACGGCCATTGAGGAAAATCGTGATGTTATCTCTACGATTAATGACTATGTCAATAAAGAGGAAACGCAAAAACTTCTGACACCTCAGTCTAACGCGACAACAAGTCAGCAATATGCGGTTTTTTTATATAAGCGTACAGATCTGGCTCAACATTTTATTGGTTCGGCAGCTCTGACAGCATCGGTTAATCAACAAACAGCCCAAATTGCCGGCGAAGAAAAAGAATTAAGTGATGCTCAGGAGGGCGGTAGCGGTTTCAGTTTTATCGATCTGGCTGCCGACAAAGCCGGTACACGCTTTGGAGAAATGGCGACATCGTCACCGGAAAGTGCACGAAAAATGCAAAAAGCTATGGCGAAAATAAAAGATTACAGCGATTTTATGCCTGACCCCAGAGATCTTCCCGAACATATGAATGAAGCGGAGTTTAAACAGCGCTATGAATCGGTAAAAAGCCCGATTTACCAGGAGATTTCCAGACAGATTGATGAGCGTATTTCAGCAACGCCTATTTATAAAACAGAATAAATGCTGTGGCGAGCTGATTCGCAATAGGCACTAAAATCGCCCCCATAACTAATTTATAGGGGCGGCTTTTTGTGTTACTTTAATTAAACGTAGATCCTGGTGTTCCTGGTAAAACAGGCATTTTCTGTTTAGGAAACTCGCCGGTTAAGCCATTTAAAAACGCTACTATGTCAGCAATTTCTTCTTTGTTCAAGTCCTTGCCCAATTGTAGTTTAGCCATCATGTTGACAGCCTGATCCAATGTTTTAACCGAGCCATTATGGAAATAAGGCGCAGTTAAAGCAATGTTACGCAAGGTCGGTACTTTCCACATATGTTCATCATCAGCTTTCTTGGTGACTTCCGCTAAACCTTTGTCTTTGCTGAAATGATATTGGGCTTCAAAATAGCCGTTGGGAATGGCAGGAAATTTCTGGAATACGCCAGGACCATTGAAGGCAGGGCCGCTATGGCAAGAAGTACAACCCAATTCAGCCACTTTTTCCATACCGCGAACTTGTTGTGCTGATAATGCCGCTTTGTCACCGGAAACATAACGGTCAAAAGCGCTGTGTGGCGTAATCAAGGTTCTTTCGTAAGCAGCAATGGCTTTGGTAGTGTTTTCTTTGGATATAGAATCTTTACCGAATGCCAATTCAAATGAATGAGTGTAGCCTTCAATGGTCTTCAATCGAGCGACCACGTCATCCCAACTTTTCATGCCCATTTCGATCGGATTGGTAACAGGACCAGCTGCTTGCGCTTCAAGGCTTGCCGCTCTGCCATCCCAAAATTGCACGGTATTGAACGCTGAATTCCAAACTGTTGGCGCACTACGTCCACCGGTTTGTCCGTTAACACCCATCGAGTTAGGCCGATTATCTTCACCACCCAACATAGTGTTATGGCAGGAAGAACAGGAAACAGTTCCGGTAGAAGACAAACGTGGATCATGATAAAGCATTTGTCCCAACGCGATTTTATCGGCAGTTGTAGCATTATCAGCCGGTGCAGGCGCTTCTGTTGGCAAGGCTTCCCAGGCTGAAGCCACAGAAATTGAACTTGCCAATGTCAATGCTGAAACCAGCAAACGAATTTTAAACATATCATCCTCCTAAATTTTAATTAATATTATTGTTGCGGTGGAACCCAATAGTTTCGGTAACCTTATTGCACACCCAACAGGATTGTAAGATATGAAGCAGACAAGGTACAACCAAATTTCCCTTGTTAGGGTTTAATCGTTTATTGTAGAGGCGACTTTACTTGTATTATAAGCAATAATAATCTCCGCTAAGGGGAGCGTACATGATAGAAATTGCGCGTCTTACTGCATCTCATATCGGGAACGAAATGAGAAGATTATATTATCCAGAGACGCTTTGAACTGTTATATCCTTAAGCAACATAGGCCAAAAAATGTCTGAACAACAAGTCAGTATCCTGATCGGTTATTTATCTGAAGTCCGTGGTGATGGTATGGATGCCAGAATAATCGATGAGCATTGCAATGAGTCGCCGCTGATCCAGATTGGTGATGAGTCGATCCTGGCTGGTCATATTGGTTCGTATGTAGTGGTCAGGCAGGCCAATATTGGTGTTTTGGCGCTGGTTTTTAAAATGTGGGAAAAAGATCGCTTTGATAGCTCAGATACCCGCCAAACTGAACGCTTTATTTCACTGATTCCGGTGGGTGAACTTCAGGCCAATGGCGTTTTTATTCGTGGTGTACGCCATTATCCAACGCCGGGTGCCAAGGTTTTTGCCGTTGGCATTAATGAAATCAATGCCATTTTTTCTAAATTCAGAGATTACAATTTTTTTATCGGGCAATTATCGTCGCACAAAGATTACCAGTTAAGTCTGGATCCGCGCGCATTGTTCGGCCGCCATTTTGCAATTATCGGACAATCGGGTTCGGGTAAATCCTGGGCCGTTACCAGTCTGATTCAGAACACCATTAAAGCCATGCCAAAGAGCCATATCATCATGCTGGATTTGCATGGTGAGTATTGCTGGAAAGACCAAGATGGGCTTTTACAATCCGCGTTTCCAGAGAGTCTGGTGAATTATATTGATGCGATGGCCATGGAAATGCCCTATTGGATGATGACCTACGCGGAACTGGTAGATTTATTTATAGACCGTAGCGATAAGGGCGCTTCCTTACAAATGTCTTATATGCGCGAGGTCATCGCGCAGCTAAAACGCAAGGAAGCCAAGGACATAGGTTTGGCAGAAGTCTCCATTGATACACCGATTTATTTTCCTTTGATTGAGCTCTATAGACAATTTAAGGCTGCTAACGAAGAAAGAAAAGAGTTCGGTAAAGTACTGGGCCCAATGTTTGGGCAGTTTGATGAGTTTTTGATCCGAATGCAAAGTCGCTTGAATGATGTTCGCTATGACTTCTTATTAAAGCCCAAGACTCGAAATAATTCGGCAAGTATGGCTGATTTATTGCGTCAGTTTGTTGGTTTGGGTACTAAAAAAGCGAACATTACCGTGGTAGATTTAAGTTCCGTACCGACAGATATTCGTCCGGCGATTTCTGCTCAGGTCGGGCGATTAGCTTATGAGTTTAATTATTGGAATCCTCAGCGCCGTGATTTTCCGATTACCCTGATCTGCGAAGAAGCCCATGCCTATATCCCCAGAGAAAAAGGCGGCCAGTTCGAAGGCACAAAAAAAATGATGGAGCGTATCGCCAAAGAAGGTCGAAAATACGGAGTATCGATAGGCGTTGTCAGTCAGCGACCAACCGAATTGTCGGAAACCATGTTATCCCAATGTAGTTCCTTTATCTGTTTACGCACGACCAACCCCGATGATCAGGCTTATATCAGAGGTTTGGTGCCTGAAGCCGAAGGTGATCTAACTGATATTTTAAGTTCATTGGGTAGAGGGGAAGCGCTGATTTTAGGTGAGGCGGCACCTTTACCGACCCGAGTCCAGATTTACAGACCAAACCCTGAACCCAAAAGTAACGATGTCGATTATTTTACGGGGTGGAGAGAAGGTCCTGATGACTTGGATGTTGAGGAAATCGTAAACTTATGGCGAACTCAGACCAGAAAGTAAACTGTCTTTCTTGGTGATTTTTATGCCGGAACTATTTGAATACTGTTCACCTATGGAACTTCACTACTTTGAAAGAAATAACTCAGGGTTTCTAATGTGACTTGTTTAGATGGTTATGCCTGCTTGTACAAAGCCAAATCAGTCCAACTTTTTTCTTTATCGTGCTAAATATTATCTGGATTGGTTTTTTTCTCGCCGCTTTTTGCACCGCGCTGATCAAGCTGGTTTTCTTTGGCGATCAACAGGTTTTTGCGCAAATCATGGAAGCTATGTTTGCCCTGTCAAAATCGGCTTTTGAAATATCCCTCGGTCTGACAGGTGTTCTGGCTTTATGGCTGGGCATTATGCGCATCGGCGAAAAAAGTGGTTTTGTTTTATTGCTCACTCAAAGTCTCACACCCTTATTTAGCCGCTTAATGCCAGAAGTACCCAAAGGTCATCCTGCTTTAGGCGCAATGGTGATGAATATTTCCGCCAATGCGCTGGGTCTCGACAATGCTGCAACTCCTCTGGGTATTAAAGCGATGCAGGAACTGCAGACCCTGAATCCTAATCCTGAAACTGCCAGTAATGCGCAAATCCTGTTTTTGGTGATTAATACCTCGGGCGTGACGTTGTTTCCGGTGACGATATTTACCTATCGAGCCCAGCTTGGGGCAGCTCATCCTACTGATGTTTTCATTCCCATTCTGATCGCCACCTATATTGGCACCATGGTAGGCCTGTTCGCAGTAGCTTATGTACAAAAAATCAACCTGCTCGATAAGGTGGTCATGGCTTATCTGGGTGGGTTTACACTGATTGTTGGCAGCATCCTGGTGTATTTTTCAAGCCTGCCGCAACAACAGATGCTTGAACAATCCGCTCTCATCAGCAACTTTATTTTATTTTCGTTGGTGATTACCTTTATTGTCGGTGCGATTCACAAAGAAATTAACGCTTACGATGCTTTTATAGAAGGTGCAAAAGAAGGTTTCCAGACAGCTACAACCATCATTCCTTATCTGGTTGCGATGCTGGTTGCCATTGGCGTGTTCAGGGCCAGTGGCGCACTGGATTTGCTGGCCGATCTGGCGCGTTACGTGGTGCATTACTTTATGTTGGACGACCGTTTTGTCGATGCGTTACCGACCGCTTTAATGAAGCCGTTCAGCGGCAGTGGCGCTAGAGCCATGATGATCGACACTATGAAAACCCTGGGTGCCGATTCGTTTGCCGGACGTTTGTCGTCCATCGTGCAAGGCAGTAGCGAAACCACTTTTTATGTATTGGCGATTTACTTCGGTTCGGTGGGCATCAAACATATTCGCCATGCCGCAGCCTGTGGGATAATAGCCGACATTGCCGGTATAGTTGCTTCCATTTTTGTTGCGTATTGGTTTTTTGGTTAGGGCGAAGGCGAATTGTTACTTTCGATAACAATGATTTTGCCTCATATATTAACTGGATAGCTTTCGTCCATCCTCTTTAGCCTTTCATCTTTATCTTCCCCTTTTTAGAGTTTGTTATTTAATTATTAATGAAAGTTCATCTTAAATCCCTCGGTTGCCGTCTAAACGAAGCCGAACTGGAAACCTGGGCACAGGCTTTTCAAAAATTTGGTCATCAGATTACCACGCAAGCAGAAGCCGCTAATCTTATCGTGCTTAACTCCTGTGCAGTCACCCAGGATGCCGCCAGAAAATCACGTCAACTGATACGCCGAATTCACCGCGATAATCCCCAAGCCAAACTAGTCGTCAGCGGTTGTTATGCGACTTTAAATGAAGATGAGGCTTCGGCTTTGCTGGGTGTTGATCTGATAGTCAGCAACAAGGACAAGGATCAGCTGGTCGAAAAAACCCTGGCAGAATTGAACATGGACAGCATGCCATCGCTTTCTACCGAGCCCGGAGAAATATCGCTGTTCACACGTGGCAGACAACGTGCCTTCGTTAAGGTGCAGGATGGTTGTCGTTATCGCTGTACCTTTTGCATCGTTACCGTGGCGCGCGGCGAAGAAAATAGTCGTCCGGTGCAGGCGGTAATTGAGGAAATTAACGCGTTGTATCAACAAGGCATCACTGAAGTTATTTTGACTGGCGTGCATTTGGGCGGTTATGGCAGTGATTTGGGCAACAACTTGTCAGATTTGATTAAAGCCATTTTGGCGGAAACCGACATCCCGCGCCTCAGATTAGGTTCGCTGGAACCCTGGGAATTGCCCGAAGATTTTTTCGAGCTGTTTTATAATCCTCGTTTGATGCCGCATCTGCATTTGCCCTTGCAAAGCGGTTCCGATACCGTGCTGCGGCGCATGGCAAGACGCTGTAAAACCGAAGAGTTTGCGGCCATTGTCCAAAAGCTGAGGGCACAAATCCTTGATTTTAATGTCACTACCGATATTATTGTCGGTTTTCCCGGCGAGACTGAACAAGAATGGCAGGAGAGTTTTGACTTTATCAAGAAAGTCGTTTTCGGTCATATTCACATTTTTACTTATTCCAGTCGGGAAGGCACTAAAGCTGCAGGTTTGCCGGATCAATTAACAAATGACATCAAAAAACAACGCAGTAAACAATTGCATGATTTGGCAGAGCAAATGAAGCTAAAGTTTTTTGCCGATAATATAGGCAAGGAGTTTAAGGTGTTGTGGGAAGGTTACAGCGAAGCTTTGGACAATGGCAAACAGCGGGTATTTGGTTATACACCCAATTATCTTCGCGTGGGTTGTGTAATTGACAAGGATATTTCTGTCGAGAATCAAACCTTAAGTTGCCGGGTAACTGCCGTAGAAGAAAGTAGTGTGGTTGGAGAGCTTTTGGACTAAATTTTTGCTCACTGTGAGTCTTCGTAATGAATAATGCTTCCAAAACAACATGACTCTACTTCAGACAGCAAAACGCGCTTTAAAGCTTTTCCGTATCGGGCGAGCCGCTAAAACTGTTCTCCGGACACAGAACGAAACCGAACACTTGCTCGCCAAGCGTGCGTTGGTAGCATTGTTTGCCGATGCTCGGGGCATTAGCATGAAAGCCGGTCAGTTGTTTGCTGGCAATGACGGTGCAACGCCCTTTCAGGAGCTGGTTTCTGGTATTGAGCCCTTGCCGTTAAAAACCATGCTGTCCCTGCTTGAGCAAGAACTGGGGCAACCGGTCAAAAATATATTCCGTAAAATTGAGCCCGCCATTGCCGCAGCTTCGCTAGGGCAAGTCCATCTTGCCGAACTTAGAAACGGTGACAAAGTTGCTATTAAAATTCGTTATCCGGATATTGCCGAGGCAGTTGATGCCGAGCTGCGTCTGATTGGCTTACTGCCTGGTGTTGGACCGGTCAAGCGTTGGGGCTTTGATGTTGAAGCTTATAAAAAAAGTCTGCGCGACAACATGCAGCGTGAGCTTGATTATCGCTCGGAAGCGCACCGGCAACAATATTTTGGTCAGACTGTTATTGTTCCCGGCTTGCAAGTCCCCACAATTGTTAAAGATTTGTGTAGTGAATGTGTGCTGGTTCAAAGTCGGGCAGAAGGGGTATCGATTGATAAAGTGAGCGACTGGCCGCTGCAAGAACGTCTTGTTATCGGTCAAACCTTAATGCTGACCTTGTTTAAAAGTTTGTTTGTAGCCGGTGAAGTGCATGGCGATCCGCATCCGGGTAATAGCTTTTACAGTCATGATCAAAATGGTCAGCCGCAAGTTACCTTACTCGATTTCGGTTGTACCCTTACCATTACCGAACAACGCAGACTGGCGCTGCTTAAACTGATCGTCGCTTGTCGTGAGAAAAATACTGTTAAACCCCTGGAATGCTTTGCGGCATTAGGTTTTGATGGTAAAAAATTAAATGTCATCAGTGGCTCCTTACCCGCCTTGAGCCAGTTGTTATTCAAGCCGTTTTTAGTAAGCTACTCCTTCGACTTGAAGCAATGGCGATTAGGTGACTCGATTAACGATCTGTTGGGTGATTACCGCTGGTGGTTCCGGTCAGCCGGGCCTTCCGACCTGTTTTTATTGTTACGTGCCTTTCAGGGATTGACTCAGCAATTACAACAACTGGAGGTCAGTTTATCGTGGTGGGCGTTGTTACAACAAGCCGTTGGCCCAAAATTACTAAGGCAAGCGATTCAATATCAACTACCTTCTATTGACGAAGAATTGGAAATGACTGCCCTAAGCTTTGCTCAACAGGCCAAGCATCTTTGCGTGCGAGTAACCGAAGACAATGAGCCATATGTGTCAGTCAAAATGCCGGCCGAGGCTGTATTTGAATTGGAACAGTTAATCCCGCAAGACGTGCTGGAGCGGATTAACGCTTCGGGAATCATTGATTTTCAACAGTTAGGTGTTGCACTTCGTGTAAACGGAATTACTCCCCAGGACTTGTTTGTTTTCGAAGATCAGAGAAAGATCTATAAGGTTTGGCTGGAATAAGTGTATTAGCTGAATTTAGTGCATCCTTGAACTGCCTCGTAGGGCTAAACACAATAGCAAGCATCAAAACTTAAGTTTTTATAGATTTAAACAAGTTATAAAAATTTGCAGTTGATAATTCGGCAATTTCATTAACTGTGGTGCCACGCAATTCCGCCAGTTTTTCTGCAACATAGCGCACGTAAGTTGGATAGTTGGGTCTGCCACGAAAAGGCGCGGGAGCAAGATAAGGCGAGTCGGTTTCGATAAGAAAACGGTCGGCCGGCACTTTTTTGGCAACTTCCTGAATGTCTTTAGCGCTGTTAAACGTGACAATGCCTGAAAAAGAGATATAAAAATTTAAATCCAAGGCTCTTTGGGCAAACTCCCAATCTTCGGTAAAACAGTGAATAATACCGCCGATTACACTGGCGCCTTCTTCTTCCAGTAGTCGCAGGGTATCGAATTTGGCATCACGGGTATGAATAATCAATGGTTTTTTCAAGCTTTTTGCTGCATTGATATGATTTCTGAAGCGCTGGTGTTGCCAAGTTAAATCACCTTCGCTACGAAAATAATCCAGTCCGGTCTCACCGATTGCTATAATTTTATCATCCTGACCTAAAGCGATAAGTTCTTCTACGCTGGGATCCTGGCCATCACGAACATTGGGATGTACACCCACAGTCAACGATATTTGCGGATAAGGCGCAACCAAAGCTTGCATGGCAGGATAAGCTTCCAAATCAATAGAAATACATAGCAGATGTTCGATTTGACTGTTTTTTGCTTCGTTCATGAAGCAGGAAAAATCGTTTTGATACGGAGCAAGATCAATACGATCCAGGTGGCAATGAGAGTCTATTAACATGGGAAGTTTTTATAAAAGCAGGCGAAAGACAAAAGATGAAAGATGAAAAAAAACTGGACTTCAACACAACCGCCTTTAACCTTGCGTCTTTCGCCCTTCGCCTTCTTTACATGGTATGCGTCGAACGATCGTGTTCTAAAGAGCCGGCCAGATAGTTCTCTATTTTGTTGCGCGAGGTACCATTATCCTGATCGCTAAATTGCACGCCAACACCTACAGCTCTATAGCCTTCAGAGCCGGGCGGAGTTATCCAGATTATTTTTCCGGCTATCGGTAAGCGTTCGGTTTCGTCCATTAAATTGAGCAGCATGAAAACTTCCTGTCCCATTTCATATTTACGATTAGTGGGAATAAACAAACCGCCGTTGGTTACAAAAGGCATATAAGCCATAAATAATGCATTTTTATCTTTTATCGAAAGGGATAAAATACCTTGTCCCTGTGCCGCATCTGCCATAGTTATTTTTTCCGGTTGAGTTCTTGCCAGTCTATTAGGATTTCTTCGAACAATAATTGTTTGTTGATTTGCGTATCTAACCGTTCTCGTGCTGCCAATAATAGATCATACAGTTTATAAAGTCCTTTTAATTCTAGTTGTTGAGTCAATTCCTGTAGTTGATTACTAAGATCCGGATTATAAGAATTTTCTACGTTGGCCGAGAAAAAACATTTAATCAGATCGATAATCCAGGAAGTAATCCAAAATATTAACGGCGCTGCCGGCAGTTTATACCAGTTCTCGGCAACGCTGACCGGTGAATCAAGCTGTTTAGCAATAGATAACCATTTTTCAAAGCAGTCATTACGCAAGGTCAATGAGTGATCATTAACATAATCCAGCGCCAGCAAAGGCGCACCCTGCGCTAAAGCAACGTTGCAAAACAAAAGTGGAGTTGGTGGCGCTTTTTTTTGCAATGTTTCGCCCAGCCACTTAACAACGGTCGTCTTATCTGGTGTTGTTAATGCCAGTTTTTGGCAACGGCTAATAATAGTTGCCGGTAATTTAGCCGGTTTTTCGGTGATTAAAATAATACAGGTACGTTCTGTCGGTTCTTCCAGACATTTTAAAAATGCATTTGCAGCGGCGTTATTCATGCGCTCGGCCGGATTGACAATGACCATTCGATAGGTTTCAAACTGGGGTTTTAACGTCAGTCGGGTAATCAGATTGCGTATCTGGGCGATACCTATGCCTTTGCCAGGTTCTTCGGGTTCAAGAAGGATAAGGTCTGGATGCGTTTTTGCATTAACCAAATGGCAACTGCTGCATTGGCCGCAAGCCAAACCATCCGGCATTGGCTTTGCACAAAGTAAGGCAATTGCAAATTGATGTGCTAACTGTTGTTTACCCAAACCTTTGTTGCCGGTAATTAGCAAGGCTTGCGGAATACGCTTTTGTGTTACATAGCTGTGTAAATGTTCCCAGCTTTGCTGTTGCCAGGGAAGTATTGGGGCATGTAAGCTCATTTTACGCTGTCAGTCGAGGAGGGCGTCGGGCAAGTCAAGGTGCTTAAGCAGGGCAAGCTACGTATGACATCCGTAATGGCTAACTGCACATCTGTTAAGGGCTGGTTTGCTTTTATCAGTTTGATACGCTCAGGGAATAACTCGGCTTGCAGTAAATAAGCCCGCCTGACGGTTTCAAAAAAACCGATTTTTTCTGATTCAAAACGATCAAAAGCACCGCGTTCTCTGGCTCTTGAGATACCTACCTCAACAGGTGCATCCAATAATAGCGTCAAGTCGGGTTTTAGCGTGCCTTGTACCAGGTTTTCCAGCCAATTTATAGTGCCAATTTTTATGTTGCGACCTCCTCCCTGATAGGCATACGTCGCATCGGTGAACCGGTCGCACAGTACCCAATGACCTTGAGCCAAAGCCGGTTCGATAACGTGCTTGATATGCTGCGCTCTTGCCGCGAACATCATCAATAATTCGGCTGTTTCTGAAACAGCCTCGCTATTATTGTCCAGCAATAATTGGCGAATTTTTTCAGCAAGCTGCGTCCCGCCAGGTTCGCGGCTAACAACAACCGATATGCCATGTTGTTGTAAATAATCTTTGATAAATATTAAATTGGTTGTTTTACCGACGCCTTCACCGCCTTCAAGGGTAATAAACTTTCCACGGGTCATTTTTTATTCCTTTGAAAGTTGTCAACAGCTTTGGCATGATCTTTTAAAGTCTCTGAAAACACATGCGTACCATCTCCACGAGCAACGAAATAAAGATTATTGCTTGCTTTGTCAGGATGCAAAACGGCATTAACAGCCTCCCTCCCCGGCATCGCAATTGGCGTTGGTGGCAAACCGCTGATTATATAGGTGTTGTAGGGTGTAGCAGTGATTAAATCTTTAGATTTAATGTCGCCCTGATAACTATCGCCCATGCCGTAAATAACGGTAGGATCAGTTTGCAGTAACATGTTTTGTTCAAGTCTGCGAATAAAAACACCCGCTATTAAGGGTCGTTCAGTCACTGCTGCTGTTTCCTTCTCGACGATTGAAGCAAGAATCAGCGCTTCATAAGGTGTTTTAAATGGTAATCCCTCTGCTTTGTTAAGCCATTCCTGCTGCAATACTTTTTGCATTTTATCAAAGGCTCTTTGCAACAAAGACAGATCGGTAGTGTGTTTTTCAAAGAAATAGGTGTCCGGAAAAAACAAACCTTCAGGCTTTTGAAGCGATGCATCCGAGTGTGTAATTTTTGTCATGACACTCTCAAAATCATCAGCATTTAAAGTATGTTCTATATTGGGGTTTTTTTCGATTTCGCGACTAACTTCTTTAAAACTCCAACCTTCCGGAAAGGTAATGAGGTGCTGTTTGGTTTTTCCCTGAACGAATAGCTGCAATACTTGTGGAAGGGTCAGTCCAGATGTGAGTTCATATTCGCCGGTTTTAAGTTTTTTCAGTGCCTGTTCCTGAACCGTGATCACTTTAAACCAAAAAGGTTTAACGCTCAGTCCTTGGTCGACCAATTTTTTGGCAATGCGCGTCAGCGAGTCACCTTTTTCAATTTCAACATAAACGGTTTTATCGGTCAATACAGGTTGCAGTATGGCGTTTTGGTATCCTATCCAGAGCCAGTTGCCGCCAAAACTAAGAATCAATAAGGTCAAACCAATGATTTTAATGTTCATTATTGAGCTCCGTCTTGATCAATCCGCGCAACTGTAGTTGTAGATTCCGGGTAATTTGACCGACACAAAACCGAGTATTTTCTATTTGCCTGACTGGCCAAATCCCAATAATTGAATTACAGACAAAAACTTCATTAGCCGTTAACAGTTCGTATTTATCAAACAGGTGTTCGATAACAGGAATAGCGCAATCTTCGGCTATCTTCATGACAAGGCTGCGCAAAATCCCGCTAACACCTGAGTGACTAAGAATAGAGGTATAGAGACAGTTGTCTTTAATATAAAACAGGTTGGTCATTGTTCCTTCAATAACATGGCCATTGACATCAAGCATCAATCCTTCCTGAATATCCGGATCATTCCATTCTGCTCGCGCCATAATCTGTTCAAGACGATTCAGGTGTTTAATGCCTGCCAAGCCAGGATTCAGTCCTAAACGGCTGGTGCAAAAACGGGATACTATGCCTTGCTCCCGGAAGGACTCTGGGTAGTCTGGATAAGGATGTAGACTAAGAACGCGGGTAGCTTGAATGTCATCAGGTTGGCGATAACCTCGGCCACCTGAACCGCGTGTTATTATGATTTTAAGTACAGCCAGCGACTGGTTGGCGCACAGTTGAATCGTTTCAACGCTGAGTATCTCAAATCCGGGGAATGGAATAGATAGTCGCTGACACCCAGAGTTTAAACGCTCTAAATGGCGTTTGAGGAATACAGGGTGTCCAGCTTTTACTTCAAGGGTTTCAAATAAACCATCACCATATTGAAAGCCACGATCCGTTATATCGATATGGCTTTTTCTTGCCCCATTGACGAGAATCATTTTTTTGATTCACAGTTAGTTGCTGTATGCAGATTTACTCGTATCTCTTAAAAATCAGAGAGCCGTTAGTGCCGCCAAAACCGAAAGAGTTGGACATGGCAACATCAATTTTCATGTTTCTGGCTGTATTGGGTACAAAATCCAGATCACATTCAGGGTCTTGATTTTCAAGATTGATGGTTGGCGGAGCCAGTTGGTTTTTAATACTTAAAGCTGTCAATACGGCTTCTATTCCACCCGCAGCACCCAACAAGTGACCTATCATCGACTTCGTTGAGCTGATTGCAACTTTATAGGCATGCTCACCCAAAGCGGCTTTCATGGCATGGGTTTCGCCCAAATCTCCGGCAGGCGTTGAGGTGCCGTGGGCATTAATGTAGTCTAGGTCACTGGGATTCAAGCCTGCATCTCGCAGGGCATTTCTCATGCAGCGAGCGGCGCCTTCTCCGCCTTCAGATGGAGTGGTTATATGATAAGCGTCGCCACTCATGCCATAACCCACCAACTCAGCGTAAATTTTTGCGCCACGCGCTTTGGCATGTTCAAGTTCTTCAAGAACGACAACGCCAGCTCCATCGCTTAACACAAAACCGTCACGATCTTTGTCCCAGGGACGACTGGCTGCTTGCGGGTCACTATTTCTGCGGGACAAGGCTTTTGCCGATGCAAAACCGCCCATTGCAGTTGGTGATGTCGTGCACCGCTCCGCACCGCCGGCAATCATGACATCCGCATCGCCATATTTAATTAAACGCGCTGCGTCGCCAATGTTATGGGTGCCTGTAGAGCACGCGGTAACAATGGCAAAATTTGGACCTTTTAAGCCATACTTGATGGAAAGGTTGCCTGAAATCATATTGATTATGTTGCCGGGCACAAAAAATGGCGAAATACGGCGAGGACCGCTTTTATCGTAAGTCGCATAACATTCTTCGATGCCGGTAATTCCACCGATACCTGATCCGATAGCAACGCCGATACGTTCAGCATTGGCTTCAGTGACTTCAATGCCTGAATCTTCAATAGCCTGACAACCGGCGGCAATACCATAATGGACAAAGCCATCCATGCGTTTGGCGTCTTTTTCAGCTATGTATTGGCTAACATCAAAATTCCTGATAACGCCGCCAAAGGTTGTGGCGAATGCAGAAATATCAAAAGAATCGATCTGGCTTATGCCGCTTTTGCTATTAACAATACCATCCCAGGTTCCTGAGACTGTGTTAGCTAAAGGCGTTATTGCGCCTAATCCAGTTATTACAACTCGACGTGTGCTCAATGTGATTTACCGTAAGGAAATTAAAAAGAAGGCGGGATCAAAGCGTGCTTGCGAAGACCAGTTATGTTTAGTACGATGGGCTTCGCTTCCGCTCTACCCATCCTACACAATTACTTTCTGTTTTGATGCAGTCGTAACCTAATCTAACTTTTTATTTTTAAGCGTTTTTTACTACGTAATCGATTGCTTGCTGAACTGTCGTGATTTTTTCAGCTTCATCGTCTGGAATTTCGCATTCGAATTCTTCTTCAAGAGCCATAACGAGTTCAACTGTATCAAGAGAATCAGCACCAAGATCATCTACGAATGAAGCATCGGTTGCGATATCTTCTTTAACACCTAATTGTTCTGCAACAATTTTTTTAACTCGTTCTTCAATATTACTCATAATTATTATCCTCAAACAATGTAGGTTTCCGAGTATTTAATCCGGGACCCGCATTTGTATTGTTATTGATTTTATTTGAAATCCCGTCTCCGGAAATTCCAGACGGCGGGGGGAATTATACTTGATATTGGGGCAATGTCACAATATTAAGGCATGAACATACCACCATTGACATGAATGTTTTCACCCGTGATATAAGCTGCACCAGCAGATGCCAAAAAAGAAACCGTATGCGCGATTTCTTCAGCTTTGCCTAATCTGGATAGGGGAATTGATGTCAATAGAGCATTTTTTATATCATCACTGAGTTCTCTGGTCATATCGGTATCGATAAAGCCAGGTGATACAGTGTTGATGGTTATATTACGCGAACCCACTTCCTTGGCCATGGATTTGGTAAAGCCAACCATGCCGGCTTTTGCAGCAGCATAATTAGCCTGACCTGCATTACCCGTCGATCCTACTACTGATGAAATGTTGATAATACGGCCTGTTTTGGCTTTCATCATGCCTCGCAGTACAGCTTTGCTCATGCGAAAAACCGAAGTCAAATTGGTGTTGATAATATCATCCCATTCTTCGTCCTTCATTCGCATCAACAAATTATCGCGGGTAATGCCCGCATTATTAACAAGCACAGCGGGCGTCCCAAGTTCGTCAGTGATTGACTTGAGAACTTCTGCTATAGACTCCGGATTGCTAATATCAAGCTTTAAGCCTTTGCCATTTTCACCGAGATAGGTGGAAATTGACTCGGCGCCATTATCAGTTGTTGCAGTACCTAGGACAAAAAAACCATCCTGCGCCAATCTTTCTGCGATTGCGCGACCGATCCCACGACTGGCGCCGGTTACTAAAGCCACTTGTTTAACCAATGCTTGCTCAACCATGAACTTGCTCCAATGCCATATTTAAAGATTCGGGGTCAAAAATAGAAAATTGTGCCGCATCCTTGGCAATACGTTTATTTAATCCGATTAACACTTTGCCGGGACCGCACTCAACAAATCTGGTGACGCCCTGATCATGCATAAATTTAACGCTGTCGGACCAGCGAACCGGCTTATAAAGTTGCTCTTTCAGAGCGTTACGAATGACTTCGGGAGCGCTATGCGATGCCACATCCGAATTATGGATCAGAGTCATTTTTGGAGTATCAATAGCAGTGGACTGTAATATTTCATCAAGCTTTTCAGCGGCCGAAACCATTAGGGAGCAATGTGAAGGGACGCTGACCGGCAGCATGACTGCACGCTTGGCGCCTGCTGCTTTTGCGCCAATAATGGCACGTTCAACTGCAGCAACGTGGCCGGCAATAACGACTTGTCCGGGTGAGTTGAAATTAACGGCTGATACCACTTCATTTTCAGCGGAATCAAAGCACACCTTAACAACATGATGATCTTCAAGTCCTAGTATGGCGGCCATTGCTCCAATGCCTGGAGGAACAGCTTCCTGCATTAAGCGACCTCTTGCCGCGACCAGTTTTATACCATCTTCAAAAGACATGGCTTCAGAACAAACCAGAGCGGTATATTCACCCAAGCTGTGTCCTGCCATCCACGATGGACGGATAGCGCTATGCTGGCACCAAACTTTCCATACGGCTACACCAGCCGCCAGCATTGCTGGTTGGGTGTTATGCGTTAGGTTAAGTTCTTCAGCAGAACCTGCTGAAACCAAAGACCATAAGTCTATGCCCAGCGCATCTGAAGCTCTTTCAAATATATGTTTAACCTCAGGATGGCTGGCTGCCAAATCATTTAACATGCCGACAGATTGCGATCCTTGGCCGGGAAAAACAAAAGCTAAATTGTAAGTTTGGTTATTCATGTTGATAAGCTCAGTATTTAATTAATGCAGAACCCCAGGTAAATCCTGCTCCAAATGCTTCAAGTAAAACCACTTGTCCTCGTTGGATTCGACCATCCCTAACACCTTCATTCAAAGCCAGTAACACAGACGCCGAAGAGGTGTTACCCTGATTTTCGAGAGTTAAAATAACATTATCCATGGACATTTTTAATTTTTTTGCGGTTGCCGCAATAATCCGGGTATTCGCCTGATGTGGGACCAGCCAGTCAATATCTGATTGCTCCATATTATTGGCTTCCAGCGTTTCATCAACGATGCGCCCCAAGGTATTAACAGCAACCTTAAATACTTCGTTGCCACGCATGTTAATATAACCAGCCTCTTCTTGATTTGATTTGGTAGCTACCTGAGGGTTTGGACAATACAACAGATCTTCAAACTCACCGTCAGAATGAATATGTGTAGACAGAATGCCTGCTTCAGTTGAGGCTGTCAATAAAACGGCGCCCGCACCATCGCCAAATAAAATACAGGTTCCACGGTCTGTCCAATCTACAATCCTTGAGCATAACTCAGAGCCTACCACCAAAACTTTTCTGGCTGCGCCCGATTTTATATATTGATCTGCAATGCTTAATGCAAAAATAGAACCTGAACAGGCAGCTTGTATATCAAAGGCGACACAGTTTTTAATTCCGAGGCGTTGCTGTAACAAGCAGCCAGTGCTTGGATAGACTCGGTCAGGGGTGCCGGTGGCGACAATGATCAAATCGATATCATCAGGACTGCATCCTGCGGCTTCTATGGCTTGTCTTGCCGCGATTTCAGCCATGCTTGATGCTGTTTCTTCAGGGCCTGCAATTCGACGACTTTTGATGCCGGTACGTTCAAAAATCCAGCTATCTGAAGTATCGACGATTTGTGATATTTGTTCATTGGTACGAATCTCGTCCGGCAAATAACCGCCGGTACCGATCACCCTTGAATATCGAGTCATGCGTTCTCTCTTTGAGCCAAAGTTTTTTCAACCTGTTCGCTTATTTTTCTGATCACGTCTTGCTTTACTTCAATTTCGGCAAGATGAACCGCTGTTTTAAATGCCAAGATATCCGCGCCGCCATGACTTTTAATAACCAGTCCGCGTAATCCTAGAAAGCTCGCGCCATTATATAAGCGGGGGTCTATGCGTTTCTTGAATGACTTAAGTACTGGATAGGCCAGTAATGCTGCCAATTTAGTCAAGATGTTTTTGCCAAAAGCTTCTCTTAAGGCCGTACCTATCATTTTGGCGGCACCTTCAATTGATTTCAGTGCGACATTGCCGACAAAGCCATCAGCAACAATCAGATCGACTTTAACATGACCTGCATTTAAACAATTGCCTTCTACATAACCAATGTAATTTAACGATGAGTTTTCAAGTAATTTAGCAGCAGATTTAACTTGCTCATTACCTTTCATGTCTTCTTCGCCGATATTGAGTAAGCCTACCCGAGGATTGTCTATGTTTTCAACGGCTTTAACTAATTCTGCACCCATTACGGCAAATTGAAAAAGATGCTCGGCCGTGCAATCTACGTTTGCTCCCAGATCAAGGACATGGGTGTGTCCGTTTATTGAAGGTAAGGTAGAAATAATCGCAGGACGATCAATGCCGGGAATCATTTTGAGCACAAAACGCGCGGTAGCCATTAACGCGCCGGTATTTCCTGCGCTGACGCAGGCATCAGCAAGGCCGTCACGAACCAGGTTGATAGCAACCCGCATGGACGAATCCTTTTTGTTTTTGAGTGCTTTGGATGGGGACTCATCCATTTCAACGCATTGCGATGCATGCTTAATACTGAGTCGATCCTGGTATTCAATGAATGCTTTAGCCAATTTTGGCCTAAGAATCGCTTCATCACCTACTAAAATCAGTTTCAAGTCCGGATTGTTCTTTAAGCAATCCAATGAGGCAGGAATAGTGACTTCAGGGCCGAAATCTCCGCCCATTGCATCAATCGAAATTGTTAGACTCACGCTTACGGAGGATCCCTGAGTTATTATAAAAAAAGCCGAATCTGATCTGAATTGATCAGCTTCGGCATGTCATCATGCTAAAAAGCGCGATGAGATTATTCTTCATCAACACCATTGCTTATGATTTGACGGCCTTTGAAAAAACCATCGGGCGTGACATGATGACGGATATGCATTTCGCCGGTCATTGGATCCTGGGATAAGGTTCTGCCAGTTAAGGCATCGTGTGAACGACGTTGACCGCGTCTTGAACGCGTTACTTTACTCTTTTGTACGGCCATTATAAATCTCCAGTATTTTTGAATTTGGCTAAGATGGAAAAAGGGTTTTCAGGGAGCAACTGCTGATCTGCTAATGCAGCATCTACTCCGTTATTGATTGACTTGTGCGCAAGACAATTATGCTGATGTTTGGGAAAGCCAGGTAAAATGAGTAGTAATTCATCTTCAATAATGTTTTTTAGAGGAATTTTTTCCTCACTAACCAGTAGCGGCTCATAATCATCAGGCAATCTGTCTGCTTGATCTATCGAAGTTACAATGCCCAGTTTGATCGAGTTTTTGACAGTAAATTCAACTGCCTGCAAACAATTCTGGCATTTAAGTTCCAGAACGCCTGCTATTTCCCCTTCAATTTTGGCTAATCTACCTTCCCGACCAAAATAAAGATCAACATGAACAGACCCGGTATCATTGAACAGAATATCCGCCAAACGATCCAAGCTAGTTACAGGTATTTGCCCTTTTAATTCACCACGCTTATCAGCAAGGTGCAAGGGATCTATATATTCAGGTAATCGATTCAACATAACCGCGAAATATTATATGAAAACAACATTCTCGTCAAATCGATGTGCAGCAGCCAATAAATTAACATGAGTTACTTTCTTTTAATTTCAAAGCAAAGTACGATTGTATTTGATGTTAATTAGGGTTAAATCATAATTCTGTTCCCACGCCGAATATTTTGAACAGTTGAGGTTACTTGAACCAACTGCGCCAACCGGCGTATCTAGCTCCGGCAACGACAGCAAAAATGGTAAAACCAAATAATGTTCCCAACCATAGCGTTAAACCAAAAAAAACGACCGCCAACATTCCGCTAGCCAGACCCGCCAGCACACCGCCCAATAAATGCCCCATCAGCACTGAAAGCACAAAACCGACAACCAAGCCAACCAGTAAAATATACATGATCGCCCCTTTATTTTGGCTAAACCAAGAATTTTCGGGCGACACAGCAGGTAAGTTCTCTGAATCGAGCAAACCCATTAATTGACTAACCCCAGCATCAATACCGCCGGCAAAGTCACCTGACTTAAAATAGGGCGAAACAGACTCTGTCATCAAGCGCTCCGCAACCGTATCGGATATCACATTTTTTAAACTATCGCTGACATCAAGGTGTAACTTTTGGTCATTTTTAACCACAAGCAGAATCACCCGATCATCGATTTGTTTTGAACCAATTTGCGCAAGATCGGATACCTCCATGCTAAATTCGGCTATGTCTTTCGGTTGAGTTGTCGGGACGATTAATACCGCGATTTGTCTACCTTTTTTAGATTCAAAGGCAGCCAGTTTGTTCTCCAACGCCTCAGTCTGTATGGCACTAAGCGTGGAAGTTATATCGGTAATTTGATGGGTAATCTTGGGCACCCCGACGATTGCCCAGGTGTATAGCGGAAACAGCAACAAAATAACCAGCTGTTTAAACATTTTAACCTCGCAGTTTGGATGTTAAAGTTTAGTAGTCATAAAAAACGCCACGGAGAAAAAAGTCTCGAAGTAATGAATGTCGAGTCCCTCATATTCGTGGCGTCAGTTCATTGCACCAGGTGCTTAAAAATTAAACCATCCTGACCCGAATGAAGAGGCAAAGACCAAACTGACGATAGTCATCAACTTGATTAAAATATTTAAAGCCGGGCCGGAGGTGTCTTTAAACGGATCACCTACAGTATCGCCGACAACCGCTGCTTTATGACAATCGGAACCCTTGCCGCCGTATTCGCCGGTTTCGATCCATTTTTTAGCATTGTCCCAAGCGCCGCCAGCATTGGCCATCATCACCGCCAGTAAAAATCCGGACGACATTGTACCAACCAGCATGCCCGCAAGCGCTTCTTTACCCAAAACATGCCCAACAACCAAAGGCACTACAACCGCCAAAGCGCCGGGCAATATCATTTCCCGTAATGCACTTTCAGTGCTGATACCTACGCACGCAGCGTAGTCTGGCTTTCCTGTACCTTCCATCAAACCTGGAATCTCGCGAAATTGTCGACGAACTTCAACAACAATCTGGTGAGCCGCTTTACCTACTGCCATCATGGTGAGTGCGGAAAACAGATAAGGCATCATCGCGCCAATTAAAATACCTGGCAACATGGTGGGGCCAAGAATATTTAAATTATCGATTTTTGCCGCCGTCACATAAGCAGCCAATAAGGCCAATGCGGTTAATACCGCTGAGCCGATTGCAAAGCCTTTACCGGTAGCGGCCGTTGTATTTCCCAAGCTATCCAGTGCATCTGTGCGTTGACGAACTTCAGCTGGTAGGTGGCTCATTTCAGCAATACCGCCAGCGTTATCGGCAACCGGACCATAAGCATCGGTCGCCAAAGTAACACCTAGCGTACTTAACATACCCACACCGGCCAGAGCTACGGCGTAAAGTCCTGCTGCAATAGTGCCATCGGCTTTAAAACCCAGCCAGATGCTTAATAAAATAGACGCAGACACAATCAAAACCGGGAATACAGTACTCATCATGCCAACAGCCAGGCCTTCAATAATAGTTGTTGCGGCTCCTGTTTGTGTTGCGTAAGCGATGCCTTGCGTCGGTTTTTCAGTGTAAGCTGTGTAATATTCAGTCACAAAAGCAATCGCATTACCAGCTACCAAACCTACCAGTATAACCAGCCAATAATTAAAGCTGACGCCTGATAGTAGAACGGCAAATAAAGATAGTCCAAGAATAACAACCGAGGCGCCCCAAACCGAACGGCGAAGTACTTTCAGTAAATCACCGAGACTGGCATTTTCGTCGACTTTGATTATATATTGCCCGATAAAACCGGTGATACGCGCCATAAAAGAGCCCTCTGTAATAGAGGTATGCTTCAATTCTTTGCCAGTTACCATATAAATGCCAAAAAGGCTGGAGATGACGCCGACGGCAGCAACCAGAAATGGCAGGCCGATAAAAGCCGGTGACTTTGCACCCAATGCTGCGCCCAATGTTGCCGCAGCAATAATGGAGCCGCTATAACTCTCGAATAAATCTGCGCCCATACCCGCTACGTCGCCTACGTTATCGCCTACATTATCAGCAATAACAGCAGGATTACGCGGATCATCTTCGGGAATACCTTGTTCAACTTTACCGACCAGGTCAGCGCCAACATCGGCTGCTTTGGTATAAATACCACCGCCAACCCTTGCAAACAGCGCAATACTGCTGGCACCAAAACCAAAACCAGTAATGTATGTTAGCTGGTTTGGATTGCCTTCAAACACCAGAAACAAAATGGTCATGCCGATCAAGCTGAAACTGACTACCGCCATGCCCATAATCGAGCCACTGCCAAAGGCAACGCTCAAGCCTTCGTGCAAATTGCGGCCGGCTGCAGCTGCGGTTCTGACGTTGGCGCGAACGGCCACATACATTCCCAAATACCCTGCACTTGCCGATGCAGTAGCGCCCACCACAAAACAAAGCGCAGTCTGCCAATGTAAAAATGTAGAAATAACTACAGCGACTATGGCCACAAAAATTGCGATGACGCGATATTCCCGCGACAAAAAAGCCGCAGATCCTTCTTGAATAGCTTTTGCAATGGCTTGCATGGTTTCATTGCCTTGGTCATAGGCAAGAACGCGTCGCAACTCCCAAATCACGAATGCAGCTCCTGCAATACCCATTAATAATGCTATGACAACTGATGCAGATGTTGGAAACATCATAACTACCTCTCCTCTTTAGTTGGTTTTGTGTGAAGTCCAAGGATGCGATGTTAAATAACTTTCCATTAGCTAAACCCAGCAGGGGCAAATTTATTTGCCTGGAGCGATTAAAGTCGCTTCTAAAGTGGGTTAAGGGAAGTTATTTAGAACCTTATCCTAAAGTTACTTTTTATTATTTTTATTATTTTTCCAGCACACTTGAATTTGTGTGCCATAACTATTAGAAACGTCAATTAGGCAAGACGCAACTGTTTAAGTGTTGCACAAGCTTCACCGCCACAAATATCTGGAATTATTCTTAATTCAAGAGCTTTTAGTTGCGTAAGGACGACCTCATAATGCTCGATTTGATTGGTAGTGTCGGGAGGACTGAAATGGAATTGTTGACGTACGATTTCCCGGTAAACAGTCTCGCTATCCATTAACCAGAGTATTACAAATTCCTGGCTCCGGGACCGATCATGTTCCTCAATTAAAATAACGATATGTTCAACCGTGCAGGGATCATCAAAAACTATACGTATTGTTTGCTCCCCCGCACTTTCCGCTTTCCATCCGGAGTTTGAATCTGCATTTGGCAACAAGGCCGATTCTATCGGGTGATCAATCGATTCTGAAGTAAATTCCACCTGGGCAAGTTGCTCCAGATCCAAATATTTATCATCAAATGATGAAATAATTTCTTCAGCGGGGTTAATCATTGATTTACGCATGAATGGTCTCCTATTGTTGCAAAACGATTAAACAAAAAGGACAGAATGCCTTGTCTACTTCAAATGAGCAATAACTTGTTTATATCAACTGGGCCAGCAAAGTCCGCATTTAATATTTTGGCATTAATATTCCCCCCAACCTTTACCGCACATTAAGGTTATCCAAATAAAAATAATTTTTCCACTATCAAATTAATCTATTGTCTCTTACTTAAGGCATATGGGGCGACTCAGCTTTTGACTAGCTACTTTTTTTTAAAGCTGACATAATCGACCCGCTGACAATACCCTATAGTTATAGAGATATCTTCCTAATCACATTGAGGCCAATCATGACTGAAAATTACATTTATTCATTTGAAAAAGGCGACGGAAAAAATAAAGTTCTTTTGGGCGGAAAGGGCGCCAATCTTTGCGAAATGACTCAAATTGGCCTCAATGTGCCACCAGGATTTGTCATTACCACCACAGCCTGTCTGGCGTATCTTGAAAATCATCAATTACCGGAAGGCTTGTTGGAAGGCGTCAAAGCTCATATCGCCGAGATTGAAACGCTTTCGGGTAAAAGATTTGGAGACGCCCAAAACCCTTTGTTAGTCTCGGTTCGTTCGGGTTCTGCGATTTCAATGCCGGGTATGATGGATACCATTTTAAATCTCGGTCTTAATGCCCAGACTTTGGCTGGCCTGATCAAACAGACCGGCGACCCCCGATTTGCCTATGATGCTTACCGTCGTTTTATCCAGTTATTCGGCAAGGTCGCACTGGGTATTGACGATGAGAAATTTGATCTGCATTTCTCTGCAATCAAAAAACAGGCCGGTATAAAAGTTGATCTGGGCTTGGACGCCGAACACTTACGTCAAATCAGCGAACTGTTTCTTCAGGTGGTTTTGGAAGAAACCGGTCGGCCGTTTCCTGAAAGTGTTTATGACCAATTGGAATTATCAATTAAAGCCGTTTTCAATTCCTGGATGGGCAAGCGCGCAGTCGATTACCGGCATGAATTCCATATCACCCCAAAAATGGCCAATGGCACTGCCGTAAATGTCGTTGCTATGGTATTCGGCAATATGGGCAATGATTGCGCAACGGGAGTCGGCTTTACCCGTAACCCGGGTACCGGCGTTAACGAAATGTATGGTGAATATCTGGTCAATGCCCAGGGAGAAGATGTCGTTGCCGGCATTCGTACACCCAAACCGGTACAGGAATTAGCCCGTGAAATGCCTGATCTTTACCGTCAGTTGGTAGATTTACGTAACAAACTGGAAGCGCATTATAAGGAAGTTCAGGATTACGAATACACCATTGAGCGGGGCATTTTGTATTGTCTGCAAACGCGTAACGGAAAAATGAATGCCACTGCAATGGTGCGTACGTCGGTGGAGATGGAAGGGGAAGGTCTGATTAGTAAGGAACAGGCGTTGTTGCGCATTAATCCAGAATTACTGGAGCAACTTTTGCATCCGCAACTCGATCCCAACAGTAAAGCCTTGCCTGTCGCCCAAGGTTTGCCAGCCTCACCGGGCGCGGCTTACGGTAAATGTGTATTTACCGCAGATACCGCGGAATTAATGGGGCGGGCAGGTGAATTGGTAATCTTGCTCAGAGAAGAAACTAAACCTGAAGATATTCATGGCTTTTTTGCGGCTCAAGGTATTTTAACCAGTCGCGGCGGCAAAACGTCGCATGCGGCTGTGGTTGCTCGGGGCATGGGTAAAGCCTGTATTGCCGGCGCCGAAGATATAAAAATAGATGTACGCGCCCATCAGGCGATTATCGGTGATTTACATATTCGCGAAGGCGATACCATCACTATTGATGGCAGCACCGGCTTTATCTATTTAGGCAGAATCGCAACCATTGAACCCACTTTTTCTGAAGAACTAAAGACCTTATTGTCGTGGGCCGATGATATTGCCGAATTGAAGGTTCATGCCAATGTCGACACACCGGAACGCGCAAAAATGGCGCTGAGCTATGGCGCAACGGGCATTGGTCTATGTCGCACCGAACGCATGTTCAATGCCTCAGATCGATTGCCTTTAGTCATTGATATGATTCTGGCCGACAATACTGAAGCACGGGAACAGGCGTTAGAAAGATTGTTTCCGATTCAGCGCGATGACTTTAAGCAGATTTTTGAAGCCATGTCACCGCATCCTGTTACGGTACGCTTGTTGGATCCGCCAATGCATGAATTTTTACCCAGTGAGCATCAGTTGGAAGATGAAATTAAGGCGCTTAAGTTATATAAGGTCATGATTCAAGGCCAACAGGTTACACTTGATACCTTGGGTTTGCAGGCGTTATTACCTGCACCGTTTAATCATTTGAGCGAAGAAGTCATTAATAAAGCGATAGCTAAGAAAGAATTGATGCTGAAAAAAGTTAATGAATTATATGAAGTCAATCCAATGCTTGGCCATCGCGGTGTCCGTCTAGGCATGACTTATCCTGAAATATATAAGATGCAAATTCGCTCTATTCTTGAAGCGGCGGCGATTTGCACTAAACAGGGCACGGCGATTTTGCCGGAAATTATGGTGCCACAGGTTATTACCGTGCAGGAATTGATCAAGGTGAAAACTTTCGTTGATCAAATTCAACAAGAAGTTGAAAGCCAGTATGGTATCAAACTGGAATTTAAATTTGGAACGATGGTAGAAACAGTAAGAGCTTGTACTCGTGCCGGACACTTGGCCGAAGTAGCCGAGTTTTTCTCGTTTGGTACTAATGATTTGACCCAGGCGACTTTTTCTTTTTCCCGGGAAGATGCAGAAAACAAATTTCTTCCGCTTTACAACGAAATTGGTTTGCTTGAAGACAATCCGTTTGAAGTGCTGGATGCCAAAGGCGTTGGTCAGTTAATGAAAATGACTGCTGAACTAGGTCGGGAAGCTCGCCCGGACATTAAGATTGGCATTTGCGGTGAGCAGGGCGGTCATCCACAATCGATTCGTTTTTGTCATCATATCAAACTGGATTATGTATCCTGTTCCGCGCCACGTATTCCTATTGCAAGACTGGCTGCGGCGCATGCAAAGTTGCTGGAAGACGATTACAGGATCAGCTAAGCAAAACTTTCACCAGTCAAAGGTGGGCAATGAATTGCTCACCTTGAACCATGCACTACCCCTGTAAATCAGTAATACCGCGCTTATTTCCTTTATTCGGTTTCACGCTGATAAATAAAACAATCAATATGTTTGAAGTATAATTCGCCATACTGTAGATTCACTATTTTTAGTGCTTACCTAGCCACTAAAGCATTGAAAATCCATAAAACTTTAGAGGTTGTAGTTGATGAGTAAAGAAGACGGGGCAAAAATGAAAGAGCGAAGAGATTTTTTTCGGATTGATGATGAAGTTAGTTTATTTTATAAAAAAATTGATGAAACAAAGATTTCGGAACCACATCAGATTTCGGATAATATTTTAAGTAGCTGCTCCTTGTCTACCGCGCTGGAAATGGTTGCGCAGGACTCAGCGCTGTTGTTGCACAGACTGGAAAAAAGCCAGCCCGATGTCGCCGAATATTTGAGATTACTGGACTCTAAAATCGACCTCATTTCTCAGGCTGTTACCATGCAAGGTGGACAGTTTAACGAATGCGATACCCGCAATGTCAATATGAGTGCAACCGGCATGGCTTTTAATTGCGAGATAGAACTTAAACAGAATGATTATCTCGAAATCAAAATGCTGTTAATTTCCAGTATGGCTGTCATAGTGACCTACTGCAGAGTTGTTTATTGCAATAAAGGACAGTCAAACGATAGCCAGTATCCGTATTTTGTTGGCGTGGATTTCGTAAACATGAAGGAGGAGGATAGAGAAATGCTGATCAAATATGTGGTGAAAAAACAATTACAGCAAATCCGGGATAAAAAACCTTCCTAGTTTATCTTTAAACCTGTTGTGACTATTTCATCTACGCAAAAGAGAATTATCAGTCTGTTGGCGGACGGACAATTTCATTCCGGAACGGAATTGGCTGACGATCTGTCTATCAGTCGTTCAGCGGTCTGGAAACAACTACAAGGTTTGAATGGCTGGGGACTGCAATATTCGGCTGTTAGCGGCAAAGGCTATCGTCTGGATCATCCGCTGGAGTTGTTGATGGAAGAAAAAATAAAAGCCGTTATCAGTGACCAGGTTGGCGCATTAATTTCATCCTTCGAAATTTATGACCAAATTGATTCGACCAATCGATATTTAGTTGAATGCTCTCAAAACAATGCACCCAGCGGTTCAGTCTGTTTCGCCGAGTACCAAACGGCTGGTAAAGGCAGGCGGGGGCGGCAATGGGTTTCGCCTTATGGCAGCAATATTTATCTGTCGATATTATGGCGTTTTCAACAGGGCCCGGCTGCCATTTCAGGCTTGAGCCTGGCTGTCGGTGTTGCTGTTATCAGAGCCTTAAAACAACATCAAGTAAACGATATTGGGCTTAAATGGCCTAATGATATTTATAGTCAGGGAAAAAAATTGGGTGGCATTCTGGTTGAAGTTTCTGGTGAAACAGATGGCCCTTGTTGTGCGGTAATTGGTTTGGGCTTGAATTTGTTTATGCCCGAAGCGGATGCCGAAAATATCACTCAAGCCTGGACTGACCTAAGTAAAGTGACTGGACAAACGCTGTTGATCAGGAATCATTTGGCTGGCAGTCTTTTAAACCAGTTGCTTCCGGTTATCGGAGAATATGAAGGCATCGGTATTCAAACTTATCTTGATGAATGGCGCTCTTATGATTGTCTGTTCGGTAAAGTGGCAACTTTATTTATCGGACAACAGCAATTTGACGGCATTGTGCAAGGCATCGACGCTAACGGAATGTTATTGATCGAACGCCCGGATGGCAGTGTGCAGACTTTTGCTTCGGGTGAAGTCAGTTTCAATAGTTCGGTACCGTCATGAATTTGCTGATAGACATGGGTAATACCCGTTTAAAGTGGGCGCTTACAACGGCTGGTCAGCTTATGGTCGGCCAGTTTCTTGTTAATAAGCAGGTTTCTCGGGAAGAATTAATACTGCAATGGAAAGGTATTTATCACCCAAGGCGGATCGCCATTTCCTGTGTCAGTGCAAACGAACTACTGGAACTGGTGCAAACGGTAGCCCGTCAACTTTGGCTGGATATTGAAATAGTTCTGGTTAAATCTCAGACTCAGGCATTTGGGGTGATTAACGCTTACCCGGAACCCCAAAAATTGGGCGTTGACCGTTGGTTGGCTTTAGTAGCCGCCTGGCAGAAATATCATGCACCCATTTGTATCGTCGATTGCGGAACGGCAATTACCGTGGATTTAATTAATGCCGATGGACGTCATCAGGGTGGCTTGATTAATCCCGGTCTGGAACTTATGAAAAAATCTCTGGGTCAAGGCACTGCAACTTTGCCTTTTAGCAAAGTTCTGGCTTTGTATGATGCTAAAGCGACATTGGCCAATTTTACCGAAGCCGCCATTCAAAATGGCACCTTAATCGCTGCTCTCGGCCTGATTGAGCATGTGTTGGCTAATTACCCAAATCGACTATTAATCCTGACTGGTGGAGATGCCGAGCTAATCGCAAGCCAACTTAAGATCAAATCGATTATCGATATGGATCTGGTGTTGCGGGGCTTGTTATGCGTACTTGAAGGGCAGGTATAAATGGAGAATACATCGCGCACAATATTAATATTGTTGCATGAATCTGTTCCTGTCACTGATGAGAAAAAGGAAATTACCATCATTGTTAACGACTCGATCTGTTGGTGACAGTAAGCAAAAACCCTTTGTTTATATATTAAGGTATAACTTCAAAATTTTGTTATCATATTGCAAAAAAACGTACATTAAAACAGATGTTAATTCCCGACATGCGTGTATATATCCTGATTAATGTGCGTTTTCCACAGCAAGAGCTGGACTGTCTAGCCTTGCCGGGGGCATAATGCCCCCTTTTTTATTGGTTTAACTAAGCACGGAAGGCAGGTCATGACGCGATCAGAGAATATATATTTAGTTGGCCTCATGGGTGCAGGAAAAACCACGATAGGACGGCAATTGGCCAGGGCGTTGTCGGTGCCATTTTATGACAGCGACAAGGCAATTGAAGAAAGAACCGGCGTGGATATTCCGACCATCTTTGAGTTTGAAGGTGAGGAAGGCTTCAGGGACAGGGAGCAAAAAATGATTGAGCAATTGACTCAAATGGACGGCATCGTACTGGCTACCGGCGGTGGTGCCATTTTGCGTGAGGAAAATCGCAGGTTATTAAAAGAAAACGGTTTTATCGTTTATCTTCAATGTTCGGTAGAAAGAATTTTGGAGCGTACGCGCAGAGATACACAGCGACCTTTGTTACAAACCGATAATCCCAGAGATCGCATTGAAAATTTGTTTGAACAGCGCGAGCCCTTATATCTGTCTTGTGCCGATTTCAAGGTAGATACCGGCGTAATGCAAAGCAAAGAAGTGGTTAGTTATATCCTGGAAGAATACAACTCGCTTAATCGATGATCCCGTTAGAACCAGGTAATCAATGCAGGGTTAGAAGTAGCTTAATCCAACACATCGAAGCGGCAAATGTCGGGTTACGCTAAAGCTAACCCGATCTACAACCTTAATAATTATGAAAGAACTACTAGTTGAATTGGGTCACCGCAGTTACCCAATCTACATAGGAGCTGGCTTATTAAACCAGTCCGAACTATTAAGCAAGCATATCAAAGCCAAACAGGTTGTTGTGGTGACTAATGAAACCATTGCGCCCCTGTATTTGTCTGCGGTTTTAAAAAGCTTGCAAGCCTATAACGTTGAAACCGTGATACTGCCGGACGGTGAGCAATATAAGACTTTAGAGTTTGTCACGCACATTTTTGACAAACTGTTGGCTTGCAAGTTTAGTCGTAATTCTACTCTGATTGCTTTAGGTGGTGGTGTGATTGGCGACATGGGTGGCTTTGCTGCAGCCTGTTACCAGCGCGGCATTGCTTTTTTACAAATTCCCACAACCTTGCTGGCACAGGTCGATTCTTCGGTTGGCGGCAAAACCGGCGTTAATCATCCCCTGGGTAAAAATATGATTGGCGCTTTTTACCAGCCACAATGCGTTATCGCTGATGCCGATGTGCTGGATACGCTGGATGATCGTCAATTAGCGGCTGGTCTGGCCGAAGTTATCAAATACGGTTTAATCCGGGATTTGGAGTTTTTCGAATGGCTCGAAAACAATATTGATGTCTTATTGGCCAGAGATAAACCGGCATTAGCTTATGCGATCCAAAAATCCTGTCTCAATAAAGCCGAAATCGTCGCTGAAGATGAAACCGAAACCGGTATTCGCGCCACGTTAAATCTGGGTCATACCTTTGGTCATGCGATAGAAACCGGCTCGGGCTACGGAACTTATCTTCATGGTGAAGCGGTTGCGATTGGGACCTGTCAGGCGGCCGATCTTTCCAGAAGGTTAGGCTTGCTGGATTCAGATTATGCTGTTGAAAGAATTATTGCACTCTTTATAAAAGTTGGACTACCTGTGACGCCTCCGGAAAGCCTGGATACCGATCGATTTTTGGAATTGATGGCAGTAGATAAAAAGAATGTTGACGGTCAGATCAGACTGATTTTGTTAAAAGAAATCGGTTTGGCGACTTTGCCCGTCGACGTAGCACTCGACTCATTAAAGATGACACTTAAAACCTATGGTAGAAGATGATACTTTTACTTATCAAGTAAAATCATTGCCCCGCGAGAACATAAACAAGGCTCAGACGATTTCGACTGTCCATGCTCTGATTTCTAGGGAACGTACGCAAAAGCTTGATTTATTGCTCCATTTGCTATCGAATCTGAACCAAGGCTTAGCTGTATGTGGCCCCAAAGGTATTGGGAAAACGACACTGCTAACCTTGATGCAGGAACGTAATACCGAGTTATTTCGCTATTGCCTGATACCGGGCAACACCAATGTCAGTTTTGAGGAAATTCATGATCAATTATCCCTGGCACTTACCGGTAGGGTAGTGCCATCGCTGTCTACCATGCTGAGTGAGATTGCAAGTCAGCATAAACAGGTGGTCTTGATTGTCGATAATGCCGGTGAATTAGTTCCCGGTTTGATTAACGCTATTATTCAATATGCGGCTGCAAATCCGGTTTTGAGAGTTATCTTTGCTTTAACGCATGATGAATTACAATTGAAACGGGGTTCTGATAAAGTCGTTGATGATTGTCATATCATTGAAATACCAACTTTATCGGAAAAACAGTGTGGTGATTTTTTACAGCATCTCTCGACAAAACCCGGTTTAAATCTGTCCTTTAAAGCGATCACCGAAAATATGATCGCGCATATTTACCGGGAAACACATGGCGTACCCGGTAGGATTATCGAGCAGTTATCCGGCAAGTCCCGCAGCAAAAATGGCGGCGGGTTTAAATGGACAATTGCCCTGCTAGCTGCCGGCGCCATTGCTTTGGTTTTAGGTATTCAGGGGCAACCTTGGCTCCAAAACTTTAATAAAATGCAGATTCCTGCAGTCGTTGAACAAAAAACTGAAACTGTCCAGATTCAGCCTCAAAAACCGGAATCTCAAATAACGCTTACACTGCCTCCGGTTGAAACCGTTCCGTTATTGAACTCTACATTACTTGATTCAACAGGAGAAAAAGCTGGTCAATCAGAAGATGTTAGTTTAGCAAAAATGGTCGATGAACAATCTGCTCTCGCCTCGGAAACTAAAGCCCAAACCGAGCAACTACTCAATGCAGTGCCACTGGATCAGCAAACCGAAAACAAGCCAGCTGAATTGCCTCAACAAAAAGCGATTGAACCGATCTTGGTTCAGCCTGAAAAATCAAAAAACGCAGAAGTGAAAGCGGCTGTAAAAACGGATTCTGCATTACAATCGGGAAAAAATTTCACTCTCCAGCTCATTGTTTTATCCAAGCAAGCCTCGGTTAATGGTCTGTTGAAAAAATATCCGTCGTTATCAGCTGGTATTAGAACGATCAAGACGATAGCCAACGATCAGGAAAAATTTGTTTTAGAATACGGCTCTTATCCTGATGCGATATCAGCCAGCAAAGCTAGACAGTCCTTGCCTGCTGAGTTTCATAATGCAATGGTAAGAAAATCGGGTTCACGATAACTGACGCAAGCATCCATTTATCGTAAACCTCTCACCTTTCACCTAGAAATTTATGACCGCATTAAAAAATGACACTTTTATTAGAGCACTGTTAAAGCAACCCGTAGACTACACCCCAGTGTGGATGATGCGTCAAGCCGGACGCTATTTGCCCGAATACAGGGCAGTTCGGGAGCAAGCCGGCAGTTTTTTACAGCTATGCACCAATCCTGAATTGGCGTGCGAAGTCACTTTACAACCATTAAGACGGTTTGACTTTGATGCCGCAATTTTATTTTCGGATATATTAACAATACCCGATGCCATGGGTTTGGGACTTTATTTTACCGAAGGCGAAGGTCCCAAATTTAGCAATCCAGTCAGAACCGCTGCCGATGTGCACAAGTTGCCGATTCCAGATCCTGAAATAGAATTGCGATATGTGGTTGATGCAGTCCGCTTGATCCGAAAAAACTTACAGGGCAGCGTGCCGTTAATCGGTTTTTCCGGAAGTCCATGGACTTTGGCAACCTATATGGTTGAAGGCGGTAGCAGCAAAAGCTTTCAAAAAGTTAAAAGCATGATGTATGAACAACCTCAGTTGATGCATATCATGTTGGATAAGCTGGCGCAATCGGTTGCGGCTTATTTGAATGCCCAGATTGAGGCGGGTGCTCAGGTGGTGATGTTGTTTGATACCTGGGGAGGGATGTTAACCAGCGAAGATTACATCGATTTTTCCTTGCATTACGCCAAACAAGTCCGGTCTTTACTGAAAACGACAATTGACGGACAACAGATTCCCACAATCTTGTTCACAAAAGGCGGTGGACTTTGGCTGGAAGCCATGGCAGACTCAGGCTACGATGCTTTGGGGCTGGATTGGCAGACCGATATCGGCGTGGCAAGATCGCGCGTCGGTGACAAGGTTGCGTTACAAGGTAATATGGATCCGGTCTCGCTTTATGCCAATCCTGAAGTCATCGCCGGAAAAGTAAAAACTATTTTAGAAAAATACGGTTCGGGTTCAGGCCATGTATTTAATTTGGGTCATGGTATTTTGCCGGATATGAATCCAGAGCATGTTAAAGCTATGGTTGATGCCGTGCATCAACATAGTCGAGTTTATAATCAGATTTAAGTGTTTTGCATATATTATCAAGTTAAGGAGTTGCGATCATGAAAGCATTAAAAAATATTTTGGCTATCACTTTACTCGCCGTCAATGTCAGCGTTAATGCGGGCAATTCTGACAAACCTATCGATATTGTTGTACACAGAAGTCCAAGTTGTACTTGTTGCGGCAAGTGGCTTGAGCATTTAAAACAAAATAACTTTAATGTAAAAGATGTTGTCACCGAAGATGTCCAGGCGCTAAAAAATCAGCACGGTGTTACCCAGGAACTGGCATCCTGTCACACTGCGCTTGTCGGTGGATATGTGGTTGAAGGTCATGTGCCTGCTTCTGACATTAAAAAACTATTAAACACCAAACCTAATGTTGTCGGTATAGCGGTTCCCGGCATGGTTAATGGCAGTCCCGGCATGGAAATGGGCACTAAAAAAGACGCTTTTAAAGTGGTCAGTTTTGATGCTGAAAACAAGATTAAGGAATTCAGTAGCTACGAAGGTACAAAATGATCCTCGCGGGCGATGTCGGTGGAACCAAAACCATTCTGGCGCTTTTTGAAACTGGGAGCGAAAGTCTTAACGTCCTGAAGAAACAGCAATTTGCCAGTGCCGATTATCAAACATTTACTGAACTGTTGGACGTTTTTTTGACCGATGTGGATGGTGTTGAAATAAAGGCCGTTTGTATTGGTGTAGCTGGAATCGTTGCCAATGGCGTTTGCGAAACTACCAATTTACCTTGGTTATTGTGCTGTAATGAAATTGGCGAACGCGTCAATAGTCAAAAAGTCTGGTTATTGAATGATCTGGAGGCTTCGGCTTGGGGTTTGTTGGATTTGCCGGAGCAATATTTTGTCGAATTAAATCCTGATGCCACGCAGCAGCAGGGCAACTTGGCTGTGGTTGCAGCCGGAACCGGTTTGGGTGAAGCTATCATTGCGTGGGATGGTGTTGCCCATCATGTAATTGCCAGTGAAGGTGGTCATGCTGATTTTGCACCGGGTAATGAACAGGAAATAGCGTTGCTCAGGCATTTAATGAAAAAATACCCCGACCATGTCAGTTGTGAACGACTAATCTCGGGTGAAGGATTGGTTAACATTTACGAGTTTTTAAATGATATCAATTACGCGGCATCAACTCCGGAAACCGAAAAACAACTGGCTGATAGAGATCCTGCGTCCGTCATAGGTGAATCCGGCGTAACCGGAAGTGATGCCTTATGCGTAGAGGCCTTAAAGCTGTTTTGCCGTTTATATGGTTCTGAAGCTGGCAATATGGCACTTAAATGTCTGCCTTATGGTGGTGTTTATCTTGCCGGAGGCATAGGGGCAAAAATCTTGCCGGTGTTGCAACAAGGCGGTTTTATGAGCGCCTTTTTGGCGAAAGGCCGTTGTCGAACTATGTTGCAGACTATATCAATTAAAGTATGCATTAACCCCGAAGTCGCTTTGATGGGTGCGTTAAGTTACGCTAAAAAGCGAACAGTGTAATCATCGTAAATACGTTTGGTGGAGGCGATTGAATTCGCCTCCCACTTTATCAACGAACTGTTTTATCCAAAATATCTGCTTCCCAGCCACCACCTAATGCTTTATATAAAGCGGTCAGCGAAGTCGCAGTGGCGGTTTCACTTTGAGTCAAACGCTGTTGATCTTGTAATAAGCGCAATTCGGCATCCAGTACTGTCAGAAAATCACTGACACCTTCCTGAAAGCGCAGATGAGCTAATTCAACGGCCTTTATACTGGCTTGAGCTGCCGAAGCCAGTAGTTCTTGTCGACTTTTTTCACGATTGTAATTCACCAACGCATTTTCTGTTTCTTCCAAAGCGTTCAGCACCGTTTGCTCATATTGAGCCAGACTGGCTTCGGCGCGAGCGTCGGCGGCTTTTATTCGTGCATAGACCCGGCCCAGATCCAGGGCCGCCCAGCTAATTCTTGGGCCTAAGGAATATGAATCTGACCGCGCTGCGCCAACGCCTGAAAAAGTAGTGGCCTCAAGCGCAATAGTGCCGACAAAAGTGACTTTTGGAAACAGATCAGCGGTCGCTACGCCAATACGGGCGGTAGCCGCTGCCAACGAGCGTTCGGCAATGCGAATGTCAGGACGTCGACGCAGAAGTTCTGCGGGCTGACCGATTTGAATGGTCTTGGGAATTGAAGGAAACGGCGCGGGTTGCGACAATTTGCCTGTCAGAGCGCCCGGCAGTTGTCCGGTAAGTACGCTGAGCCGGTGCATGGCTTGAATAATAGCGCTTTCCAAAGGTGGAACTAGAGCGAGAGTGGTATCGAGTTGAGCGGTCGCCCTGGCTGTATCGAGTTCCGTCCCACGGCCGCCCTCAAGTCTGAGGCGAGTGATTTCCAATGTTTGGTTTTGGTTTCTGGCGTTCTTTTTTGCCACTGCCAACTGGTTTTGTGCGCCCCGTAATTCGAAATAATTTCTGGCCACTTCCGCGACCAAGCTTACACTAAGATCACGAAGACTGGCTTCCTGGGCATCCACTTCATCACTGCTTGCTTCTACGTTACGGCGCACCCGACCAAATAAATCGACTTCCCAAAAAGCGTCAAAACCGGTGTTGTAAAGTTTAAGTTCACGCGGTGCGTAATTCAGGTTGTTCAAGGCACCGATACTGCGTTTTTGCTCGGTATAATTGGCATGCGAAGTGATGGTAGGCGCTAAATTCAGTCCGGCGTCCATGTACAAAGCTCGCGCTTCATGGAGATTGGCGTGGGCAACCTTAAGATCTCGGTTATGCTGTAACGTTTGTTCGACAAGTTCAGTCAGCTCACGATCTTGAAATAACTTCCACCAGGTAGTTTCTATTCCTTGCCCGGAGAATTCGGCTAGCCCCGCGTTTGAGTAAGTAGCACCGATCTCATTAGCCGGCGTTTTATAGTCAGGTCCGACTGCACAACTACTAAGTGTTACTATACAAACCAAGGGCAGGCCCAAGATTTTTACTTTTTTTAAAACTACGGTTTTTAAACTAAGGCGTGGCTTTCCCCAAGCCCCTTGTGAAATTTTTTTGAATAATAAATATTTCATAAGTCGTGCCCCGAAGAAATTTTATGGGGTGATTTGGCTCTCGAAGCTTGCCAACGTTGAGCCAGTCCCTGCGCGATGACATAGAACACCGGCGTTAACACCAAGCCAAACAAGGTCACGCCCAACATACCGCTAAATACCGCAGTGCCCAACAGTTGGCGTGATTCTGCTCCAGCGCCCTGGGCGATGACCAAGGGAAACACGCCCATAATAAAAGCAAATGAGGTCATCAATATAGGTCGCAAGCGGATACGTGATGCTTCGATCGCCGCGTCGAAGCGATTAAGACCGGCTTCTTGTCGCCGTTTTGCAAACTCAACGATCAAAATGGCGTTCTTGCTGGCCAATCCCACCAGTACAATAAAGCCGACCTGGGTAAAGATATTGTTATCCATATCGCGTAACCAAACTCCGGCCAAAGAGGACAGAATGCACATGGGTACAATCAAGATCACGGCAAAAGGTAAAGACCAGCTTTCATATTGTGCGGCCAATGCCAGGAACACAAATATCACGCTTAACGGAAAAACCAGCAGGGCGACGTTTCCGGCCAGAACTTGTTGCAGACTGAGTTCTGTCCATTCAAAATCGAAGCCAGGTGGCAGTTCTGCATTGAGAAGTTTATTCATCACCGTAATCGCCTGACTGGAGCTGACACCGGGTAAAGTACTGCCGTTAATTTCCGCAGCCGGATACATGTTGTAGCGCGTTATCTTGTCAGGTCCAGAGATTTCTTTGACCGATAACAGTGAACCCAACGGCACCATTCCGCCTTGTAGATTTTTGGTTTTTAGCTCGCTTATGTCCGACGGTTTCATCCGAAACTCAGAATCAGCTTGCGCGACCACCTGATAGTTCCGTCCAAAGCTACTAAAGTCATTTATGTAAAGTGAACCCAGATAAATCTGTAAAGTATCAAAAACATCTTTCAAAGCTACATCCATAGCCTTGGTTCGGGTACGATCAACATCCAGAAAAAGTTGTGGCACGCCGGCACGAAAGGTCGTGAACAAACCGACCAGACCTGGTTGTTGACTGCCCTTGGCGATGAACTCGTTGGTAGTAATCTGCAAAGCCTCAATACCGGCATTTGACCGATCCTGAATTTGTAGTTTGAAACCGCCCACCGAACTCATGCCGCGAATTGGCGGTGGGGCAAACACGGCTATATTGGCGCCCTCGACCTGGGCGAGACGCTGCCCCAGATTTTTAATCACCGCATTGGCATGAAGTTCGGGGTGACTGGCGCGTTCATCAAAGCCATCAAGTCTCGCGAACAAGGTGGCAACATTCGATTGGCTGGAACCGCTCAAAATGGAAAAACCGGCGTAGGCATTAACATGCTTAACACCCTCTGTTTCCATAATAATTCGGGTCGCTTGTTGCACCACTTCTTGTGTCCGCGCCAGTGACGCTGCATCTGGTAATTGGGCATACATAATCAGATAGCCCTGATCCTGTTGCGGAATGAAACCGTTAGGCACTTTTTCAAAGGCCAGAAAATTGAGCCCATTAAGTCCGGCATAAAGAATCAGCACAACTGCCGTCATGCGTATCAGTTTACCAACCAGTTTTGCATAACCCTCGCTAAACGCATCGAAAAAGCGATTAAAGCGGAAAAAAAACCAACCAAACAAACGATCAAACAAGCGCGTGAAACTGTCTTTATCGCCATGCGCTCTATCCAGCAACAGTGCGCACAGGGCAGGGCTCAGGGTCAGCGAGTTGAATGCCGAAATGACCGTGGAAACCGCGATGGTGAGCGCAAACTGTTTATAGAATGCCCCTGAAACACCAGTAATAAAGGCAGTAGGTACAAACACGGCGACCAACACTAACGCTGTGGCAATGATGGGACCAACCACTTCTTCCATAGCTTTACGTGTGGCATCTCTGGCCGACAATCCCAAAGTGATGTGTCGCTCGACATTCTCAACTACCACGATGGCATCATCGACAACAATACCGATAGCCAACACCAGACCAAACAAGGATAAGGTGTTTAGCGACAGACCCAAGGCTGCCATGACAGCAAAAGTCCCAATTAATGAAACCGGAACCGCCAGCAAAGGAATAATTGTGGCACGCCAGTTTTGCAAAAATATCACCACCACCAGCACCACTAACAGAAGCGCCTCGAACAGGGTTTTAATAACTGCGTCGATGGACTGCTGAACAAACACAACTGTATCGTAAACTAGCAGATAATCAAGGCCTTGCGGAAAGTGTGGCTTAAGTTTTTCCATGGCGTCAACCACAGCTTTTTTGGTTTCAAGCGCATTGGAACCCGGCAACTGAAAGATAGCGAGACCAACAGTTTGTTCACCATCCAGAAACAATCCGGAATTGTAGTCTCTAGCGCCCAGTTCAATTCGGGCTACGTCCTTAAGGCGGGTAACCTGTCCCTCTTTGCCTTTTTTAATCACAATTTCAGCAAATTGCTCAACTTCGGAAAGTCTGCCCGTCGTGCTGACCGTGTACTGGAAATCCGTATTTTTCTGGGTTGGTTGTTGCCCCACCACGCCAGCCGCGACCTGCACATTTTGTTCTCGAATGGCATTGATCACATCATTGGCGGTCAAATTGCGGGCGGCGATTTTGTCCGGATTTAACCACAAGCGCATACTGTAATCACGGGCACCAAAAACAATAATATCACCGACTCCCGGCAATCGGGCCAGCGTGTCTTTAAGTTGCAGAACCGCGTAATTGCTTAAATAAACGCTATCATAGCGCTTATCGGGTGAGATCAGATTGACGACCAGGCTCAGATCAGGACTGCGTTTTTTTACGCTGATACCTTGCCGACTGACTTCCTGAGGCAGTCTGGGTTCGGCCAAAGCCACCCGATTTTGTACCAACACCTGTGCCTTATCCAGATTTGTGCCTGGCCTAAAGGTAATTGTGAGGGCCATGTAACCGCTATTGGTCGATTGTGAAGACATGTACAACATGTCCTCGACGCCATTAACTTCCTGTTCGATTGGCGTTGCAACAGTTTCAGCCACTACCTGCGCATTGGCACCTGGATAAGTGGTACTCACTACCACGGTAGGCGGTGCAATTTCCGGATATTGGGCGATAGGAAGTCCAATCAGTGCAAGAGCCCCGACAATAACGATAACTATCGATAAAACCGAGGCAAAAATTGGCCGATCAATGAAAAAATGGGTAAAACGGTTCATGGTCTTAACTCTTTGGCACTGTCTACCAGAGTAATGTGTTCAGGAACCACCTGGATTCCTGGTCTGAGCTTATTGATGCCTTCGACGACAATCCATTCTTCAGATTTTAAACCCTGTGTAATTACCCGAGATTCACCAATATGAGCGCCTAGCTCCACTTTGCGATATTCCACTTGATTATCCTGAATGACCATCCATACAAAACGTTGCGCCTGATCAGTTCCGATAGCTCGATCCGGAATCAGGATGGCTTGATAAGGCGCGCTAGCTCGAACCCGCATCCTGGCAAAAAAACCGGGACTTAATAATTCATCCGGATTGGCAAATACGCCACGCAAACTGAACGTTCCAGTGGTTGAGTCTTCACGCGGAGCAATGTAATCTAGATGGCCCTGATGCGGAAAATCAAGCTCATCTGCTATTGCCAATTCAGCTGGCGTTTTTTCATCACCCAGATTTCCGTGGCCGCCTTTTTTTGCCTGACGTCGGTATTTCAGTACTGAGCGTTCATCAGCATCAACGTAAACATAAACAGGATTGATTGAAACGATGGTGGTAAGTAAGGTGGCATCTGTTCCAGTACTGTTCACCACGTTACCAGCGGTGATCAATTCACGAGCAATTCGCCCGTCAATCGGAGAGCGGACCTTGGTAAACTCGAGATTTAATTTTGCAGCATAAACGTTGGCTTCGCCAGATTGAACTGCTGCCAAGGTTTCTCTTAATCCTTTGTTTCGGGAATCGTGTTCTTCCTCGGAAATAGCTTTGGCTTTAAACAATCGCTCCGCACGTGATAGATCATTTTTAGCTAATTCGTACTTCGATTTGGCACGTTCCAGTTCCGCTTCGGCATAGTTAAGTTGGGCAGTAAAGGGTTTGGGATCAATCAAAAAAAGGAGATCGCCTTTTGTAACTTTGTCACCTGCCTTAAAGTTCACCTTTTCAAGATAGCCGCTAACCCGTGCTCGAACATCGACTGTATTGACCGCTTCAACTCGACCGGTATATTCGTCCCATTCGGTAACCGTTTGCGAAAGGGGCTGGGCAATTTTGACATTAGGCGCTTTAGGCGAAGCCGGTTTGGAGCCAGAGTCGGCATGATTTCCACACCCGCTCAACGCCATTAGGGTGAAAGCGATCAATAAAGACATTGGTATTTGATGCATTAATGTTCTCATCCTTTTAATACTCTGTTTTTGGATTGGGTGACTTGCATTTTGCCTAAGTTAGCGACGAAGCATAGCTGGCATGAAGAAAGTGATAACTTTTGATACCAGACGTTTTTTGTCTTCAACGGAAGGTCGTAAGGTTTTGCTTAACAGGCAGCGCAAATGCAGATCGCCTTTTAACATGCTGAAAAAAGTATCTGCTGCAAAAGCCGGATCAGTAATAGTAAATTTTCCACTTGCATTTAAGCGCCGAAAATAATCTTCCATTTGTGTCAAGGTCGCTTGCGGTCCGCTTTGGTAAAACAATTGTCCCAATTCCGGAAAATCGGGACTTTCTGCTATCACCAACCGGTAAATGGCAAGCGCATCTTCAGTAAAAATCAAATCCACTGCCGAGTTTGCGATCTGGGTCAGGTTGCTTTCCACATCGTCAGGTTCAATACTGATTTGGGTCATGGTTTGAAGTAAAGAGTCACAAAGTTCTGAAATAACCGCTGCCAGCAAGGCATTTTTACTGTCAAAATATTTGTAAAGTGTAGCCTTCGATACCGGCGCAGCCTGGGCAATTTTCTCCATACTCACATTTCGATAACCGAGTGCAAGAAACATGCGGCTAGCACCATTAAGAATGGCCAGTCGTTTAGAATCGGCGGGTTCTGGAGTCATTTGAATATAATGCTAAGAAGTGATTTCATAACTTGTTGCGGGATGATCAAGGATAAGCAAGACTAAACTAAACCGTTTAGTTTTTCAAGATCAATTTATTTCCAGCTTCCGTAACGTATTAATGATTTTATTACTTGCGGTTTTGCTTTTTACAGGAAATGGTTATTTTAAACGTAAGCTAAATTGATTGGATTTGATGAGGGACAGGCTGAAGCAGTTGATGATGTTCCCCTCGATATGAGAGAAATAGAAGAGCGACTAGTAATAAAAATGGGTATTTTTATTTTCGTTGCTATTGGCGTTGTAGCGGTTTTGGTTAAATTGCTATGAGCGATTTTAATAGAGCTAAAAATTTTGGCAAACTACAGGCATAATTCATATTTATGTCTGCTTTTTTATAAGGCATGATTTTTAGATACAAAAAAAGGGGGCATAATGCCCCCTTTTCGCTTCAAGTAGACGTAATCAATCGCTGGTTAGATTATCCTTCATTATTTTTGGGGTGACAAAAATCAATAATTCTTTCTTGATTTTATTAACCGCGGAATTGGTAAACAAAAACCCGATACCTGGCAAATCCGCGAAAAACGGAATTTTATTCTTGTTAATAGATTCAGTACCTTCATAAACCCCTCCTAAAACAATCGTTTCTCCATCTTCAACAAGAACCGAAGTTTTAATCTGCCGTTTATCAATCGCAGGACTGAGTAATTTAAGTGATGTGTTCTCATTGTCTTTTTTAACGAGCAAATTCATGATAACTGATCCATTTGGAGTGATCTGCGGCGTCACGTTTAATTCAAGGGTTGCATCTACATAAGTAGTTGTATTTACAGCCCCACCACCTGCTGACTGGGGAGTTACCACCGGAATCTGGATACCTTGCGTCATCACTGCCGTACAACGATCCATAGTCATTACTCTTGGATTAGATACTATTTCGCCTTTACCCTCAATTTGTAATGCCTGAAGTTCAAGATTCAACACGTAATCTGCTCCTCTGGCCAGCGTCATTGCTAATGCTCCCGGGGGTGTTGTTGATAAGGCAGATACGCCCAAATCAACCAGCATATCAGTTGGTTTTCTTGTGTTTATAGTTGGGTCTCCCCCAGTTGATGGAGTCGCAGTTCCGCCCACACCAAATTTTTGATTGCTTCCAAAAGCGGCCTCTTTTGCCGCACCAAACTTGACACCTAGGTTTTCGGTGAAATTATCATCGGCAATAACCACCCGCGCCTCAATCATTACCTGACGGACAGGTACATCAAGCTTTCGGATCAATTTTCGGATATCATCCAAACGATTGCCAGTCTCACGGACAATTAAGGTGTTGGTTCTGGCATCAACCACCACCGAACCACGAGGAGATAGTAAGCCAAATTTTTCTCCACCAGCACCCTGAGTTTGTCCAGTTTGCTGGCCACCCATCGCAGCGCCGCCGGCAGCGGAAGGCGAACCTGCTGAGGAACCACTGGTTGAACCTGCGCCCGTTGTCGCTGTAACGCCGCAAGTTCCAAAAATACCGCTAGACATACCATTTAACAAATTACTAAAATCCTGCGCCTTGGCGTAATTGATTTTAATGTATTCAGTGACCAGTGGGTCGAGCTGCTCAACGACTTTGGCCGTTTCTTCCTGTTTCTTTTTGTAGTCTTTTATTTTATCCAAAGGCGAAATCAAGGTGACATTGCCGGTTTCATACTTGCCCAATTCCTTGGTCATCATGATAAAGTCCAGCGCTTCGTCCCAAGGCACATCGTCCAGTTTTAAGGTAATAGTACCGGTAACATCATCGCCGGCGACCACATTTTGGCCGGTAAATTCGGCCAAAATCGCGATTACACTGCGTACTTCGATGCCCTGAAAATTGAGCGATAAGCGGTCGCCAGTGTATTTGGTACGCGATCTGTCCAGCGCGTCTTTTTCTTCATTGCTTAACGGTCTAAACTCGATAGTCAATAAACCATCGGCCTGAAATACCGAATAATCGTAAAGATCGTTTTGTGTTGCAACAGTAATGGTGGTTTCCTGACGGGTCGAAACCGTATCGATAAACTTAACCGGCGTCGCAAACTCGGACACGTCCAGACGTTTAGCCAGGCTTTCCGGCAAACGGGTATTTAAAAAGCTGACCACCACTTTGCCGCCGACTTTTTTGGAATTAACCATGGTGTTGGGTTTGGCCAAAGAAACCAGAATGCGGCCTTCACCTTTATCGCCACGCTTAAAATCAAAACCGCTGATGTCTTGTGCGGGCACTAAGGCTGCCAGCTTTGCTGTCGTTGTGGGAACGGAAGGGGCGACAGGCATGAACGGTTTTACAGCAACCGGTTTCAGATCCGCTGGCATGGCAGTTTTGGCGCGCGTCAAGGTAAGCAGGACTTTATTGCCCACAATCTTGGTTTCAAATGGCGTTGCTTCAATCAGGTTGACCACTATCCGAAGCCGGTCGGAGGTTTCAACAACAAACACACTGCTGGCAGCGCCTTGATTGATCGAGTACATTTTTTTAGGCAAAGTGCTTTTTACGCCAGCAAAATCCAAAGCGATACGCGCCGGGTTATCGGTTTTAAATATTTTGGGCGCGACCGCTGCACCGGTCATTTGCATTTCAATTTGCAATTTATCGCCTGACTGTGAGGCAAAGTCGATACCTGATATTGCCAAATCTTCTGCTAGTACCGGGGCAGTTTGGAACAGGAATAAGCTTAAGCCCAAGGCACAGTGTTTAAAGAGTGATGATGCGTTTATAGATTGCAGTTTTTCGCATTTTCTCTCGCCAATCCGCACCAGCAGGAGCTGCGACCAGGTTAATGTGTGTATTAGCTTTATTCTAAGGCTGTGAGTGTTTACCATAACGGCACCTTGATTATTGTTCATGTTCTATCCTCGAAATTACTCTGCCAACATTATGGAAGTCGGTTGTTCACGCCACGTCCCCGGCTTATCGGAGACTATTTCCATTAATTCAATTTTGTCGCTGACTATCCGTATAATTTTTCCGTAATTTTTACCCATATAATTTCCAACCTTAACGCGATAAACGGTGCCGTCACTCGCTTTTATCAATCCCCACAATCCCGACTTCATATTTACCGTTCCTACCATTCTGAGTCCATCCAAAGGAAAACTCTCTAATTCTTCTTTACGCCGGTTAAAATCTGGCTTGATGCCGCTACCGGTTGAGGTATCTATGCCTTGTGTCTGCTCAGGTTGCTCTAGTGCTTTAAACGGATCGCGGAGATTTTCCGGTTTAAATATAAACGGTTCAACCAATTTCATTTCAGGCAAGGGCTTAATCGGTTCTTTAGGTTTTCGTTTAACTTCGGCGAGATAGCGGTTCAAGTCGGAAAAATCATCATTACCGCAGCCGGCCAGTAATGCCATAAGCACAACACAGCCCAGTTGCAGACTTACGCGTGCATTAAAATGCAGCGGAGATTCAAGTCGCATGGAGCGACTAAAATTATTCCTGTATGAGGACAAAATTTTAGAGTAGTCCATTATTTTTGCCCCCGTCTCTTTTTAGCGACGGCCGTGGTTGCTTCATCGCCGCCTTCATTATAGGTTTTTACCAAAGCCGTCATTTTCATTTTTCCGGACTTATCTTCTTTGCCTTGGGGAGTTATATTGACATCATGGACTGTAACAATTCGTGGCAGGGAGGCTAAGCCGCTGACAAATAGTGCCAATTCATCGTATCTGCCCAACACTTCAATATTGATAGGTAGCTCCGAGTAAAAGTCCTTACGAACCGGCGCTCCCGGCTTGAACAATCTGAATTCCAGGCCGCTGGCCAGACCGGTTTGGGAAATATCAATCAACAGACTTGCTACCTCTTCTTGGGTAGGCATTTGTCGAATCATGTCTTCCAGTTGAGTTTCAATTTGGGTCAGTTGATTCTCGTAGTCAGGGAGGTTGATTGATTTTTTTTGTTTTACTTCAAAGGTTTGCTTCAATTCTGTTTCTTTGGCTTTGGATAAATCAAGCTCTGCCAGTTGGCCAAGCGTATCAAAATACACGCCGGCTCCAAATACCAAAGCGCATATTACAGAGATAGTTGCAGCTTGAATGGGTAAGGGCCACGCGCCGGCCTGATTAGGATCCCAATTGATTTCTGATAAATTCATTATTTACCCCCGGCTGCTTGTTTGGTTTTATTACCCTGTTTTGTGCGCATCGTAAAATCGCTAAGTTGCTCGGGATTTACTTTGTTAGTCGATTGAATAACATCAAGGGTTGGCACTTTAAACCAGACTGAAGCTTCAATGGCTCTCATGAACGCCGAAATACGCGCATTCGATTGCGATTTGCCCTCAAAGGTAAGGTCACTTCCTATTTGGGTGAATTTGGTCAGAAACACGCCGTCTGGCGTAACCCTGGGCAACTCGTCAAACAAATGTACAATTTCCGGGCGACTTTCCTGTAGATTGTGAATCAGATCAATTTTGGTTAACAATTTCGCCTTCTGTTCCTCAATGGTTTTTATTTGGGCGATTTTTATATCCAGTAAGGCTATTTCATCCTGAATTATTTTGTTTCTTTGTTCCTGATATGCTTTGAGGCCTTCAATATATAAATGAACACCGCCAAAAATAAGGGCGGTAAATAATAAAGCCACACCTATGGCATTGACAAAATCTTGTTGTTTTTGTGCCCGAAGTTCTTCACGCCAGGGGAGTAAATTTATTCTTGCCATTAGTCAAAACTCCTCATGGCCAAGCCACAGGCAATCATCATTGAGGATGCGTCATTACTCAAAGCCTGCGGTCTTACTTTATTGGACAAGGACATGTTAATGAAGGGGTTGGCTATCACAACAGGTACATTCACTGCGTTTTGCGTCAGTTTGTCTATTCCAGCGATGGAGGCACAGCCACCAGCCAAAATAAGGCTATCGATACGTCTATTGGCGGCGGAGGAAATAAAAAACTGAATTGACCTTTGAACCTGCTGAACCATTGATCTCTTAAAAGGCTCAAGTACATCACTGGCATAATTGTCCGGCAAACCACCCAGTTTTTTTGCCATGCCGGCCTCTTCATAGGTCAAACCATAGCGCCGTTGAATTTCCTCGGTCAACTGTTTACCACCAAAGCTCTGTTCTCTTGTATAGATGGCGCGAGAATTATACAGAACATTTAAGGTGGTCATGGTTGCCCCGACATCCACTATGGCAACGGTCTGACCTTCCAACGCTTCGGGTAATTGATCGATCAGCAGGGAAAAAGCATTTTCCATTGCAAAAGCTTCAACATCGACGATTTTGGTTTTTATACCTGCTTTAGTAAGGGCTTCAACACGATCGAGGATAATTTCTTTTCTTGATGCCGCGAGTAGGACGTCGACCATTTCTGGATTGTTTTCATTTTCACCGATGACTTCAAAGTCAAAATTCACCTCATCCAGTGAATAAGGAACGTACTGATCAGCTTCGATCATGATTTGTTCTTCCATTTCATCATCAGGCATCCCTGCAGGCATAGGTATAACCTTGGTCATGACTGACGACCCAGCAACAGCTACTGAAGCTTGCTTCAATTTTGAACCGGAATGTTTTAAAGCGATTTTTAATGAATCCGCTATAACATCAATATTTGCAATATTTTTATCAATGACTGCGTCTTGCGGCAAAGGTGTTACCGCATAACTTTCAACCCGATAACGCGCGCCAACTTTACTCAATTCGAGTATTTTAATCGCTGCCGTACTGATATCGATACCAAGAACAGCACTTTGCTTTTTCCTAAACCAACTCATGAATTAATCCTTGAGAAACTTGATGAACATTGTTAAATGTACCGACTGATTTGCCTGAGTGCCTGATTTTCGATAGCTTTCCAAGGCATTAATTCAACTTTTATTTTCTGCATAATGGATATTAATAATGGTTAATAACCCAGGAAAAAGGATTTTAAGTAAGAGGTTCTTAAAGCAACGAATAGATTTTCGGCTAAAGTCATTCCTGCAAAAAATGTAAATGCCCAAGGTTGAATGCAGTAAATTGCATTGAAAAAATTCCCCATGCAGTCGCTGGTAACAATCAATCGTCATAAAAACGTATTTACAGGCGAAAGTATAGTAGCCTTTTTTATTTTGATGCTTAAAATGTTTGTTTTATTTGTCTGAACTGTTGTTTTTTATCTACAGTGCTTCTTATCATTACATTGTTATCTTGGATCACTTGTGGCTGGAATTTTAAAATGGTTGGCAATTTGTTTTATGACCTTCAATTTGGGCATAGCCATTTCAGGTTATTTTTTATATAACAAGCTTGCTGCTGACCTGCCTGATGTTAAGACGTTACATAATGTTCAATATCAGACTCCTTTAAGTATTTATACCAAAGATAATCGGTTGATTGCCCAATTTGGGGAGAAAAAACGTACCCCGGTCAATATAGAGCAAGTCCCTCAGCAACTTATTTATGCGTTTATTGCCGCAGAAGATGACAGTTTTTACGAACATTCCGGTGTTGATTTCAAGGGTTTGCTTCGAGCCGCCATACAGCTGGTCTTGACAGGCAAGAAAAAGCAGGGCGGCAGTACGATTACCATGCAGGTTACCCGTAGCTTTTTATTAAGTAGTGAAAAGACCTACACCCGCAAGTTAAAAGAAATCATGCTGGCGTTAAAAATAGAGCATGAGTATCCGAAAAACAAAATTCTTGAACTGTATTTAAATCAGATTTTTATGGGGCACCGTGCTTATGGCATTGCCGCTGCCGCTCAGGTTTATTATGGTAAAAATCTGGATGAGCTTAGTCTTGCCGAACACGCCATGATTGCTGGCTTGCCTAAAGCTCCGTCACTCTACAATCCGATCACTAATGAAGCGCGAGCCATTGAAAGGCGTAATTATGTGTTGCACCGGATGTTTGAGCTTAACTATATCACACAGCAAGATTATGAGCTTGCCTCTAGTCAAGCCTCCAGCGCAAAACTTCAAACGATAACTCCTGAAATTTCAGCGCTTTATCTGGCCGAAATGGTTAGACAAAAGATTCTGGAGTTATATGGCGAGCAAGCTTACACCTCTGGTTTTAAGGTCTATACAACTTTGGACGGCACGCTGCAAACAACTGCAAATCAAGCGCTAGTCAATACTTTGCATGCCTATGATGAACGTCATGGTTATCGTCATTGCAAGAATGATACTAAGCGCTCAGGATGTCAAAAAGATAATAAAATCATTGGCGATACCTTTCCGGCCACGGTTATGAGTGTCAAAAATGGTGTTGTTACGGCTCGTCTTGCTTCTTTTCAAGCGCCAGATGCGTCAGATTTTCTCAAGACAAATCTTCAGGACAATATCAGCATTGAATTGCCTTGGGAAAATATTAAATGGGCCGGTGGGAGTATTTCCAGCATACTTAAAATCGGCGAGACTATTCGGGTGCGGGAACTGGCTAATCATAGTTGGGCTTTAACGCAAGTGCCTGAAGCGGAAGGCGCTTTTGTTTCTTTAAACCCAAAAGATGGCGCCATTCTCGCGCTAACCGGTGGCTTTGATTTTTTTCGCAATAAATATAATCGGGCGACTCAATCAAAAAGACAGCCCGGTTCAGGCTTTAAGCCGATTATTTATACTACAGCGCTGGAGCAGGGTTATACCCCCGCCAGTATGATTAATGATGCGCCTATTGTCATTGATAATCCCGGTCAGGAAAACGAGTGGCGTCCTGAAAATTATAATAAGAAATTTTACGGCCCGACCAGTATCCGCTCAGCTATAACTCATTCAAGAAACATTATTTCTATTCGGCTGTTAAAAGAAATGGGTGTTGAAAAGGCGGTCGAAACAGCGTTGCGTTTTGGTTTTACCGAAGAACAAATTCCTAAAACGTTGTCTTTAGCCTTAGGCAGCGGTTATGCAACTCCTCTTCAAATGGCCAGGGTTTATGCGACTTTTGCCAATGGCGGGTTCTTGATCAAACCCTATTTTATTGAGCGTATTGAATCTAACGAAGGTGAGGTTATTTATCAGGCCAAACCCAAACTAGCCTGTCCAACCTGTAATAGTGAGGAGGTAACTAAACGGGTTTATGCACCCAGGATTATCTCGCCGCAAATCTGTTTTCTTATGAATTCCTTGTTAAGAGATGTTGTTCAAAATGGTACAGCTACCGGTGCTAAAGTTTTGGGCAGGCAAGACCTTGCTGGAAAAACAGGTACGACCAATGAACAGCGTGACGCTTGGTTCAATGGCTTTACAGTGTCAAATGTAGCCACTGCCTGGATTGGCTTTGATGATTTTTCGCCATTAGGAAACCTTGAAACCGGCGGTGTAGCGGCTTTACCAATGTGGATTGACTTTATGCGGGTTGCTTTAAAAGACATACCCGAAACACCACTTGAAATACCTGAGGGGATAGTAAAAGCGTATATCAGTCCTTGGACTGGATTATTAGCTGAAGCCACTAATAAGGGTGGAATATGGGAGTATTTTCAGACAGCAAATGCACCGACCCAATATACACTTAAATCTGGAGGAGGGGCGGCAAGCCATGTCGATCAAGCAGAGGAAAAAGCTACGGAAGAACTATTTTGAGTGGTTTGTGAACCTATTTTAGCCACAGATAAAACACTAATCAGTTTTATCTGTGGCTAAACGAGTTTTCCAGACTTATGAAATCAGCTTAATTTGCCGTGACATTGCTTGAATTTCTTGCCTGAACCGCAAGGGCATGGGTCATTGCGACCGACTTTATTGCCTTCTCTGGTAAAGGGTTGAACTGCTGAAATTCCTTGTTCCTGCTGATCCTGGTCAACTAAAGATTGCTCGTAAGCATCCAGGGTTGGAGCTTGTGCATGTTCAAAATGCATTTCTCTGGGCGCTTGTCTTTGTTCATCAATCGCCCGGACATCTTCTTCTTGTCTGACCTGAACTTTAAACAGGATTCCGATTACTTCATATTTGATATGCTCAAGCAGACTGGTGAACATTTCAAACGCTTCACGCTTGTATTCCTGCTTGGGATCTTTTTGCGCATAGCCTCTGAAATGAATGCCCTGACGTAAATAATCCATCGCTGCCAAATGCTCTTTCCAGCTGTTATCAAGCACTTGCAACATGACTGATTTCTCGAAATGCTGTAGCACTTCTTTGGACATTTGTTGTTCTTTGTCTTTATGATTTTGTTCCAGGATGGCAATAATACGCTTGCGCAAAGATTCTTCCTGCAAGGAATGATCTTCATCCAACAGTTTGCGAACCGGAACTTCAACGTTAAATTCCTGATGCAAATGCTCTTCGAGGCCTTTGGTATCCCATTGTTCGACCATGGTTTTGGCCGGGATATATTGGGTTATCACATTATTGACAACGTCTTCACGTATCGCAGAGATGATTTCGGATATTTCCTCGGCAGCCATTAGTTCATTACGCTGCGAGTAAACAACCTTACGTTGGTCATTGGCAACATCATCATAGGCCAGGATTTCTTTACGCACATCAAAATTGCGACCTTCAACTTTGCGTTGAGCACTTTCAATAGAGCGGGTGACCCAAGGATGCTCGATAGCTTCGCCGTTGCCCATGCCTAATTTCTGCATTAAGCCCGCGACGCGATCTGATGCAAAAATACGCATTAAGTCATCTTGAAGCGATAGATAAAAACGGGTTGAACCAGGATCGCCCTGACGACCTGAGCGACCACGTAGCTGGTTGTCTATCCGGCGTGATTCATGTCGTTCAGAACCTATGACATGCAAACCGCCTGTTGCAATAACCTGTTCATGTCTTTCCAGCCAAGCACCACGAACTTTGGCCTTGTCTGCATCACTGGCTTCCTCACCCAACGCTGACAATTCGGCTTCCAAATTACCACCAAGCACAATATCGGTTCCCCGGCCGGCCATATTGGTCGCGATGGTGACAGCTCCCGGCATACCGGCTTGTTCGATGATATGCGCTTCGCGTTCATGTTGCTTGGCGTTAAGGACTTCGTGTTTAATGCCCTGTTTATTCAATAATTCTGACAATCTTTCGGAGTTTTCAATTGAGGTGGTTCCGACCAACACCGGTTGTCCGCGACTGACACATTCTTTAATATCATCGGCAACAGCGATATATTTCTCGTCAGTAGTCAGGAAAACTACGTCACCTAAATCTCTACGTATCATGTTGCGATGCGTAGGAATGACGACTACTTCAAGACCATAAATTTTGTTTAACTCGAAGGCTTCAGTATCGGCAGTTCCGGTCATGCCCGAGAGTTTTTCGTACAAACGGAAATAGTTTTGGAAGGTTATCGAGGCTAGCGTCTGGTTTTCATTTTGAATGGCGACATGTTCTTTCGCTTCAATTGCTTGATGCAAACCTTCAGACCAGCGACGTCCCGGCATAATGCGACCGGTAAATTCGTCGACGATAACTACTTCATTGTTGGCGACGATATAATCAACGTCTTTTTTGAACAAAACATGACCACGCAAAGAAGCCGTCAGATAATGCATCAGGCGAATATTGGTCGCATCATACAAACTGCTTCCTTCCGTCATCAAGCCATGATCAACCATTAAACGCTCTACACGTTCGTGGCCTGCTTCGGTCAGATATAACTGACGTATTTTTTCATCGACCGAGTAATCACCAGGTTCGTCTTCTTTTTCCTGTTTGGTCAGGAAGGGGATGATTTTGTTGACCTTAGTATAAATTTCGGTACTTTCTTCGGTAGGTCCGGAAATGATTAGCGGTGTTCTGGCTTCATCGATAAGGATTGAATCAACCTCATCTACAACAGCAAAACATAAATCGCGCTGGACTTTTTGTTCCAGGCTAAAGGCCATGTTGTCGCGCAGGTAATCGAAACCGAATTCGTTGTTGGTGCCGTAAGTAATATCGGAGGCATATGCCTGACGCCTTTCGTCGCTTTCCATCTGACTGATAATGACGCCGGTAGTCAAACCCAGAAAGCCATAAAGCCTGCCCATCCATTCGGAATCGCGTTTTGCCAGATAGTCATTGACTGTGACGACATGAACGCCACGTCCTGGTAAGGCATTTAAATACGCAGACAAGGTTGCCATCAAGGTTTTACCCTCTCCGGTTTTCATTTCGGCAATCTTGCCGTCATGAAGTATCATCCCGCCGATCAATTGCACATCAAAATGACGCATACCAAAGACTCTGGTCGACGCTTCCCTGACGGTTGCAAATGCTTCTGGAAGCAGATTGTCCAGCTTTTCACCCTGTGCCAGACGATCACGAAACTCCTGAGTTTTTGCCTTTAATGCATCATCAGATAATTTTTCGTATTCAGAAGATAGTACATTGATCTTTTTGACCAATGATCTTTTCTTCTTGATCAGCCTGTCATTACGGCTCCCTATAACAACTCTAACCAACTTACCCAGCATGATTTATTCCGGTTTGAATTTAGTAAATGATTGAATAAAAGCCTAGGATTATATACTGTCTACTATTTTAGGGACAGTTAAAAACACTCTTTAAGCCCTAAAGGTAAAAAGCATTAACTTTCAGCAAAGTGTATATTTTCGATTTTTTATGCGGTTCTTTGCGTATTCGTTTTTTTGGTATTTGAAGTAAATCTGTAACAAAGCTATAACATAGCCGGATTACCTTGTTGATGTATAATTTCGCGCCATGAGTATTATTAAAAAACTTGCATCGCAAACTGCGGTCTATGGCTTAAGCAGTATTTTTGGCCGCTTCCTCAACTATCTGTTGGTGCCGCTTTATACTTATTACTTCACTGCATCGGAGTACGGCGTGGTGTCGGAGTTTTATGCTTATGCCGGGTTCTTTTCGGTAGTGCTGTTGTTTGGCTTTGAAACAGGTTATTTCCGGTTCCGCGATAAAGACATGCCGGGACGTGATGTCGCCTACTCGACGGCCCTGTTGTTTGTGGTTTTGATCAATGTTGTTTTCTTTGCCTTGATAGTACTGGTCAATTCGCAGCTTTCTGCCGCCTTAAATTACGCAAACCACCCCGAATATGTATTGTGCTTTAGCCTGATTTTAATTTTGGATGCTGTTGCTGCAATTCCGTTTGCACGACTGCGAGCTGAAAATAAGGCGTTCCATTTCGCTGGAATTAAGGTGATTGAGATAGGCATTACGATCCTGCTAAGTCTGTTCTTTATTATTTATTGTCCAAAAGTTTATGAAAAAACCCCCGAAGCTTGGGTGGCTCTGGTTTACAATCCTGCTATAGGCGTAGGCTATATTTTTATAGCGAATTTAATGGCCAGCGTTGTTAAATTTGTATTGCTTGCGCCTGAGTTATCAGGACTTGCCTGGGGTTTTGACCTGGCATTATTCGGCCGTATGTTACGTTATTCCTTGCCGATGGTAGTGATTGGTTTCGCCGGAATTATCAACGAAATGCTCGATCGGGCTTTGTTAAAGCACCTTTTGCCCTATGATCTGAACACCAACATGAAAATGCTGGGGATTTATAGTGCTTGCTACAAGTTGTCGATTTTAATGTCATTATTTATTCAGGCCTTCCGTTTCGCTGCCGAACCTTTTTTCTTTGCTTATGCCGGGAACAGCGACGCACGAAAAATCTATGCGCTGGTTTTGAAGTTCTTTGTCATTTTTTGCGTATTCATTTTCTTGCTGGTTACTTTATTTATCGATGTCTTTAAATATTTTGTTGGCGAGGAGTTCCGTGCTGGCCTTGAAGTCGTGCCTATTCTGTTGCTGGCTAACCTGTTTCTGGGTATTTATGTTAACTTGTCCATCTGGTATAAATTAACCGACCGAACTTTTCTGGGTGCCGGGGTGTCTTTAGCCGGCGCCTTACTGACCGTGGTTCTTAATATCTGGTGGATACCAACGCTCGGTTATATAGGCTCGGCTTGGGCAACTTTAGCCTGTTATTCGGGCATGGCTGTTGTTTCGTATTTCCTGGGGCAAAAATATTATCCGGTAGATTACGATGTAAAACGCGTTATCGGTTATATTGGGCTTGGACTGGGCTTGTATTTTGCGCACGAATACTTGGTGACAACGCTAAGCTGGCAGTCGTGGCTGTTGTCCAGCGCCCTAATGTTGCTGTATATGCTGATTGCCGGACTGTGCGAATGGCGTCATCACTATTAAATCTAAATATTAAATAATTCTTATGCCAAACAACATGGAAATCAAAGCCCGCCTTATCGGCGGACTCATTTTGGTCTTGCTGGGTGGCTGGGTTCTCCATAGCTATATTCCCTTGCTGGCTTGGGCTGTCGTTCTTGCTATCACCACCTGGCCTGTTTATATGCGCTTGCTTGTTAGCAAGGAATTGCATGGCAAAGTGACCTGGGGTGCCGTCGGACTCACTTTACTGATCGGTACAATTATCCTCGCACCAATTGGTTACGGTCTTCATCGCTTGATTAATGAAGCGCAAATGATGGGGCAATTTCTCAATGACGCGCAAAATTTAGGTATTCCTGCACCAGCCTGGTTGGACACCATTCCAATGATCGGTCAGGCCGCCAAAGATTTCTGGATTGATAATTTGGGCAGCGCTGAAGCAGCCAAAGAATCTCTGCATTGGCTGGGTACTGGCAGCGCGGTCACTTACACAAAAGATTTTGCCGGCCAGTTGGTGCATAGTTTTTTTAGTTTTCTGATGATACTGCTGGTACTTTTTTTTATATATCAGCACGGTCAGGGTTTGAGCCGCCAGGTTTTGGCCAGTAGTCGAAAATTGTTCGGCGATACTGGCGTTCGCTATGTTTTGCATGCCACAACCGCAGTGCGTGGTACGGTTAACGGTATGGTGTTGATTGGTTTAAGTAAAGGCCTGTTGCTGGGTATTGGTTATGCCTTTGCCGGCTTAAGTCATCCTGCCATGCTGGGTGCTTTAACCGGTATTTTTGCAATGATCCCCTTCGCTGCTAAAATTATCTTTGGTGCCTGTTCTCTGGTATTGGTTGCCCAGGGGCATGCTGGTCCTGCGGCTGGACTTTTTATTTACGGCATGGTTCTTACCATGATAACTGACAACTATGTGCGACCGGCTTTAATCGGTGGTGCAGTTAAATTACCGTTTCTCTGGACCTTGCTGGGAATTTTTGCGGGGATGGAATCCTTGGGTTTTCTGGGTTTGTTTCTCGGGCCAACGCTCATGGCGGTTTTGATGTCAATCTGGCGCGACTGGATTATTGATATTGATAATCCATCTGTCAAAATTATCAGTCCCAAGCCAGAAATACAAATTGACGATGAGCCTTTAGCTACTCCATCAGCAACTGAATTCGATGACGGACAATGAATAATAAAAGTGCTCTTTATTTATTTGCTATCGTTTTTTGTAGCTTTTACGATTCCACGTTACTGGCGGCAGAGGCGATTTCATATGTCAAAGATGTTAAACCGATTCTGGATTCGCGCTGTGTTACTTGTCACTCCTGTTACGATTCTCCTTGCCAGCTCAAATTAAACTCTTTTGAAGGCTTAAGCCGAGGCGCTAGCAAGAATCCTGTCTATGATCATCAACGTATTAAAGCCGTGGAACCCAGTCGTCTTTTTATTGATGAAACCACGACAGCAGATTGGCGAAAAAAAGATTTCTTTCCCGTTATCAATGAACAAACCCCATCGCCTGAGGCTAATGTCGATAATTCACTGATTGCAAAACTGCTTAGTTTAAAGAGCGAGCAACCTTTGCCTGTCTCGGGGAAATTACCCAAAGCGATTGACTTGGCACTGGAGCGGACGTTGCAATGTCCATCGCCAGACGAATTTACTGAACATAAAAAAAACCACCCGCTTTGGGGAATGCCTTATGGCTTACCACCGTTAACTAAGGCTGAGGAAGACACGCTGGTCAATTGGCTAAAAGCTGGCGCTAAGAATGACGCTTTTCAATCGTCATTATCACCTGAGGCAAGTGCTGAAATCAGAAAATGGGAGCAGTTTTTTAACGGTGAATCGTTAAAACAGCAGTTGAGCGCCCGCTATATGTACGAACATTTATATATCGGCGACCTGCACTTCAAAGGCCATCCCAATAATGAGTTTTATAAAATTACTCGTTCTGCAACACCTCCAGGTCAGCCAATTGAAGAACTTAAAAGTGTGCGGCCATTTGATAATCCTGGCATACCCAAGTTTTATTATCGATTACGTCCGATAACGTCCACCATAGTCGATAAGGATCATTTTGTTTACGAATTAAGCGATAGCAGAATGCAACGTTATGAGGCATTGTTCTTAAATCCGAAATACAGTATCAGTCATTTGCCGGGATATGACTTGCATGCAGCAGCGAACCCTTTTAAAACTTTCAGCCAATTACCGGCAGCGTCCCGATATCAATTTCTTCTGGATGATGCACAATATTTTTTTTCGGGCTTTATCAAAGGGCCAGTTTGTCGGGGGCAGGCTTCACTGAATGTAATCAGAGACCAGTTTTGGGTTGCTTTTATAAAACCTCAGTTTGAATTTAATCAGCAAAACACCGAGTTTCTGGCTGAAAACAGTCAATACTTGCAAATGCCCGCCTCTGATGGTGAAAATATCGGCTTTCTGGAATGGCGGCAATATAACCAGTTGCAAAGCCATTATTTACAACATAAAGAATTTTTAATCAATAGTTTACAGCCGCAACACCCGATTGATTTGAACTTGATTTGGGATGGCGAGGGCTATAACGAGAATGCCTTGTTAACGGTATTTCGCCATTTTGACAGCGCCACGGTTGTTAAGGGCTTGTTGGGTAAGCCGCCATTAACGGCTTGGGTGGTTGATTATCCGTTGTTTGAAAGAATACATTATTTGCTTGCCGCCGGTTTCAATGTGTCCGGTAGCATAGAACATCAACTCACCACACGTCTGTATATGGACTTCTTACGTATGGAAGCTGAAAACAATTTTCTTAAGTTTATTCCGGTTAATCAAAGAAAAGCCATGCATGACAGTTGGTATGAAGGCATTGATCTGAAGATTTTCAGTTTTTTTGAAACTCCGGCTTTTAATACAGATACGAATCTGGGAATCCGCTATCAAACTTTTGATTATAAAAATGAGTTTTTCTTAAGCCTCCAGCAACAACTCGGGCGGGCCGGTGGTAAAGCGGATTTAATCAATCATTGTCTGCAAGCGCAATGCAATAATGCTGATACTCCGCAGGAACAACAACAAATTGATACTATGATGCGCAGTCTTGCTGATTTAAAGGGCGAAGAAATTGCAGTCTTGCCTGAAGTGTCATTTTTAAGGGTAAAAACAGTTAATCCTGAAAAAGATAGAGTTTACTCATTGATTCGTAATCAAAAATTATTGAATGTGTCGTTTATTTTTGGCGAAAATTTAAGACGTGAGCCCGATAAAGATACGCTGACCGTTGTGCCGGGCTTTATTGGCAGTTATCCCAATATCTTTTTTGGCGTGACCCAGCAGCAATTATCGGGATTTATTGAGCATTTAAAACGCAGTTCAAGTAGTGCTGATGCTGATTTATTTTATAGTGTCTATGGAATTCGCAGAACCAATCCTGAGATATGGTCATATTACGATTGGTTTAATAAAAAATATCACGAGGATCATCCTGAAAGTTCGGGTGTTTTTGATCTGAATAGGTATGAAAACCTATAGACTTAAACCCTGCGAAGTCGAATAATACCCCTGTTGTATTCTGATTTTTCAATCAAAATAATCCAAACATCATATTGGGGGGAGGGTAAGGAAGTGAGTATTTATGATTTTCGGCGCAATCCACGTCGCTCGACAGCGAGTCGAAGGATAGATGACCGGAGAAAAATCCCTTATCCTTTCGGTTCGCTGGAATGGCAAAAAAATATTGAAAATTATTATCTCGCTTGGCCAAAATCTAATCGTCGTAATATGGACAGGCGCAATGATGAGCGACGAGCACCGGATCGTCGGCATCAGCAACTTTCTGAGCAACTTCGCTCGGCAAAAAAATTTTCTCCGATTTTACTTACGCAAGAAGAAAAGAAATTGATTGAGGAATTGTATTTTAGTGAACTGGATTAGAATGGCTTTAAATCAATTTGCTTAAATTGATTTTGTTTTTAAATATTTATAAGCTTTAGCCATCGCCATTCATCAGCATTGCGCCATATTGTTCTGGTGTAATTGAGCCTCCCATCTTTTCTGCTAGTCCCTGGTCGCAAGCAGGGAGAGCGTCTTGTATCGCGTCAATCCGCTTCCATTGAGGTGCCGGGGTTTCTGTATCTGCTTGGGGCACGTATTTTGAAGACTCTATACGTTGCATGCGGTGAATATATCGAGGGCAGTTCATAAAAATCTCAGTTATCTTTATCCTGACGATCATGTCTGCACCCTGATATTCAGGTAGCAATGGATCATCCTTGTCAATAATAGCGTCTCCGTGAACTCGAACGCGATGCGGAGTTTCAAAATCTATAAATAGCATGCCTATTTTAGTGTTGCCTTGAATGTTGCCCATAGACAGAAACATCCCATTGCCATCGTAACTGGGGAAGGCCAGTGTCTCTGGATCTATGACGCGAACCAAGCCGATGTTGCCGCCTTTGTAAGAGCAAGTGGGATAGCCGCGATGATCTAGCGTGGTCAGAAAGAAAAAATCCCTGCTTTCAATGAAGGCTTGATGTTGCTCATTTACCTGATTTTCAACGATGATTTCGGTGACCCTGTTAGCCAGGTTCCGAGTGTCATGCTGGTCTTGTAATTGTCGATGCTGGGTACTGAATAGATTACTCATGAAATAGTCCTTTTAATGTTCTTGAAAATACAAAACGTAAAAATCCACTGTGGACGATATTAGCATAGACTTCGCCCATAAAATGATAGATCAATTAGCTTGTTGGTCAGAGATTTGAAAAAAATATCTGGTTTCGTTTATGTTTTATTGCCATCAGAAAAATTACTGTACTAAAATCCAGGGCTTGACTACCACCGCCCAAACGTCGGCATCCGAATCAAGCCAGTTAAGTGCTTGTTGATCCGTCACTAGGGTAACTTGGTTATTTTGCATCCATAGCGAAACCTGATCTTTGTTATCAAGGTAAAACTGGTAAGCCACATCGACCAAATCCAGATCAGGGGCAACAAATACTGCAGTGCCGCTGGCAAAAAACCGTTGTAATTCTTTCCAGGGGATTTGTGAGGTTTCCAGATTTACTTTTTCTTTGGCAATATCGTAACGGTTTGATTCGGGCATGTTTTCTCTCTTGAGCGGTTGCCTGTGAGTGGCGATCAGCACATTTGCATGGCATCGTTAGCAAGTCAGCTGGTATTCTATAGCGTGAGATTATAAATTACTAAATTAAGAGAGTTAAATTATGTCGTTTTTCGAGTCAATAACCAAAAAATCCAAGTTGAAAGCCGCCATCAAGCAAACAACCGAGGCAAGGAGCAGTGAAGGCGTAATTGCCGATCAATTATTCACCAAGGTTTATCATGATTACGCAGAGGTTGTTTCCAATGAACTGTTGATTGCCGAGGCTTTATACAACTGGGGATTTGCTTTGTTGCATCAGGCTAAAACCAAGTCAGGTGAGCCGGCGGTAAAGCTTTATGAGGAAGCGATTTCAAAGTTTTCTTTTTGCCTGACGCTAGAGCCGGCTTATCTTGGCGCAGCAATAGACGGGGGCGTTGCTTTTATGGAATTGGCCAGAATTAAGGCAGTATCTCCTGGCGATGCGCTTTATGGAAGTGCGAAAAGTTATTTTGAACAGGCCAATGCTATTCAGGCAGGATCTGCATCTTATAATCTGGCTTGTATTTATGGTTTACGGGGCGACAAAGAGGCTTGTTTAACAGCATTGGAAATTTCTAAAGGAAAGGGCAGTTTGCCGGATTCTGAAGATATTCTTAATGATCCCGATCTGGGTGGCGTTAAGGATCAGGTTTGGTTTTTGGATTTTATGGAGTCTTTAAAACAGAAACCTGAAGTTGCTGCCATTGCTGCTCCCACAAAAGCAAAAGCCGAGGCGGTTGTTAAAGAAGATGAGCCTGAAGTTGTTACTGAATCAGACGTCATTATCGAACCTGAAACAAAAATAATTAAAAACCTCGCAGAATCCGAAAAAACCAGTGACGAAGCCTGTTTGGCTGTCGAGGATTTTAAGTAGTTTTTTTGTTGGTTCTGAAAAATTAGCGGTTGGGGTGATGGCACGCCGCTAATAAAGTCTGCATTTTGACCAGTCCTAGTTTTCGGGTAAGTTCAATATTATGTTGCGGAATGTTTTCCGGATTCGGGTGGCTTTCTAAGGCCTTATCTATACTGGTTTCGCGAAGTAGATGTACCATGGGGTAGGGGGAACGGTTGGTGTAATTTGCAGCATCATCTTTTTTTGCGTCTTGAAAGCAATAGTCGGGATGGAAGCTGGCCAACTGGTAAATGCCTTCATAGCCCTGCTCAATTAACAAGGTTTCGGCGATTTCAATAAAATCCAGATAGTCTTCGAAGTCTGTAAATGCCTTGGCAAAGATAAGGAGAGTGGTTTCAATGTCCGAGTCTGAATCCAGTCGATCACATTCAAGTATCAGCTTTAATAAGCATTGATCGATTTGAGTGTCGTGATTGACATTGAAAAAAATACTGCCTCGTTCCAGTTCGCGTTTTGCGAACGGACAAATACTGTACTCGACGATTATTGTTTTCAGCCAGGTGCGTGTAACTGCTTCAATGTCTTGGTCTGATAGTGGAGTTTCTGTCATGATAGCTAGCCGGGGAAAACAAAAAAGCCCCAAATACTGAGGCTTTTTGAAGCAAAAAAGAGGTAGCGTTATTTATGTCCAGAGCCGGCAGCGATTCTTTTTTCCCTGTCTTCACTGGCCTTTTCAATTTTCGAAAAGACCCGAAGAATGTCAGTGGCCGAAATGATGCCAACCAGTTTGTTGTCTTTATCAACGACAGGTAAAGCGCCAATTTTATTTTCTGCCATCTTTGAAGCTGCTTCTGAAGCGAAAGTTTCCGGGTTTACGGTGATAACGCCACGGTGCATGATATGTTGTACTTTTTTGGGAACAACATGCAGTTCAGTAGTGCCTGTTCCGGTCGCAGCTTCAATGGCATTCGAGTTGCTTTTGGGGCCCAGTGCTTTGTAAAGGTCACGATCGGATACGATTCCGATGACCTTACCTTTTTCAACGACAGGTAAGTGACGAATTCTTTCGTAATGAATCAAGAAAAAAACACGATCAATTAAATCATGTTGCTCGACTGTAAATACTTTTGAAGTCATTAAATCTTCAACTCGCATTTTTATTCTCCTTAAGGTAAAAACTGACTAAGAATAGGGAATTAAATGTATTTTTACAAGAGATAAAATTTGATGTGTTATAAAATACCCAGTTATGGTTTTGTTTGGCTTTGTAGTTGGGGTTAAGCTAACTCAAGCTACACGAGTGTTATGTAAGTTTAAATCTGTCTTGACGACACAATGGAGTTAGTTATGCGCATCATCCTGTTAGGGAGTCCCGGTTCCGGTAAAGGAACTCAGGCTCAATTTATTACTGAAAAATTCGCGATCCCGCAAATCTCAACAGGTGATATGTTGCGAGCTGCAGTGAGAGCAGGAACGCCGTTGGGCATTGCAGCAAAAAAAGTGATGGATGCCGGAGGTTTGGTTTCCGATGACATAATTTTAGGGTTGATTAATGAGCGTATTGCTCAGGCCGATTGTGCTAATGGCTATTTGTTGGATGGTTTTCCGCGTACGATTGTTCAGGCTGAAGGGCTTAACGAAATGGGCGTTAGCATTGATACTGTCATTGAAATTCAGGTTGAGGATGAGGAAATTGTAAAGCGCATGGCGGGCAGAAGAGTACATATGCAATCCGGACGCACTTATCATATAGTGTTTAATCCGCCTAAAGTTGAGGGTGTTGATGATATTACCGGTGAACCTATAATTCAGCGCGATGATGATAAAGAAGAAACAGTGAGGAAGCGCCTCAGCGTTTATCATGAGCAGACTAAACCTTTGGTTGGCTTTTATTCGGCGCCCGATCAAAGTGTCAAGTTCAGTTCAATAGCGGGTGTCGGCAGTGTTGACGAAATCACTCAAAAAGTTTTTGCTGTACTTGGATAGTCTCCCAAGAGTCGGTACTCTTAATTTAAGTAAAAAGGTTTAAAAGTTAATGATAAAGAAAGTTTTAATGGTTCAAGGGAGAGGCAAAGATGACCAAGTTATTTAACATTGCCGTAGTCGGCGCCACAGGTGCGGTTGGCGAAGCCATGCTGTCCATTCTCGAAGAACGTAATTTCCCTTGTGGTGAGGTTTATGCTTTAGCTAGCAGCAATTCAGTCGGCAAAAGAATTCCTTTCAAAGGCGGGTCTTTAGTCGTAAAAGATTTGGCTACTTTTGATTTTTCAACAGTGCAAATCGGTTTGTTTTCGCCAGGCGCTTCGGTTTCTGCAGAATATGCACCAAAAGCAGCGGCTGCTGGCTGCGTAGTGATTGATAATACCTCGCAATTTCGCTATGACGAAGATATTCCGTTGGTAGTGCCAGAAGTCAATCCTGAAAGAATTGCCGATTATAAAAATCGCGGCATTATCGCCAACCCTAATTGTTCAACCATTCAGATGTTGGTGGCTTTAAAGCCTATCTACGATGCAGTAGGGATTACGCGTATCAATGTCTGCACTTATCAGGCGGTTTCCGGTACAGGAAAAGAAGCCATTGAAGAGTTGGTTAAGCAAACGTCCAGTCTGCTTAGTATGCAACCTATCAAGACTAGTGTTTATCCAAAACAGATTGCTTTTAATGTTTTGCCGCAGATTGACGTATTCATGGAGAACGGTTACACCAAGGAAGAAATGAAAATGGTCTGGGAAACGCAAAAAATTCTGGGTGATGATAGTGTTATGGTGAATGCAACCGCGGTGCGGGTTCCTGTATTTTATGGGCACTCCGAGGCCGTGCACATCGAAACGCGTGAAAAAATTGACGTAGCCACAGTAAGAGCATTACTTGAGAAGGCGCCCGGTGTGACCGTTATGGATGAACGTAAAGATGGCGGCTATCCAACGGCGGTCACTGAGTCTTCAGGTAATGATGATGTGTTTGTAGGTCGGATTCGTGAGGATATTTCGCATCCTCTGGGACTCGATTTGTGGGTAGTTGGCGATAATGTTCGTAAAGGCGCTGCTTTAAACAGTGTGCAAATAGCAGAAGTGCTGGTAAAAAATTACATGTAGTCTAAGCTTGTCTACATATTTGACTGGACGCGGTAAGAGACTGTGGTAACTATTGTGAAGAAAAGCAACGTGCGTTTGTTAACTAAAACTTTAGCGGTTGTGTCGTTACTTGCTCCGACAAGTGGACATTCCTTAGGTATAGGCGAGATTAGGTTACATTCCGCGCTTAATCAAAATCTGGACGCTGAAATTTCGTTGACGTTGTCAGGAGAAAGTGTCTCTGACATTAGAGTGAGTTTAGCGCCGCCAGAAAAATTTGATAAGGCGGGTGTGGCCTGGAGTTATTTTCTTTCGAAAATTAAATTTGAAACGATCACTCTTTCAAATGGATCTACGGTTATCAGGCTGACTTCAAAGGAAGCTTTAAAAGAACCTTTTTTGGATTTTTTGCTGGAAGTTAGTTGGCCTAAAGGTAGCTTATACCGTGAATTCACTGTTTTGGTTGACCCGCCATCTGTTTATAACCCGACAGCACTTTCTTCTGTCAATCAAAGTTATTCACAGTCTTCAGTTGCCCCGAATCAACGTCAAACTTATGCAAGTGGGCAAATAAGCAACGATGAATATGGTCCGATATTGGCGAATGATACGCTTTGGAGTGTTGCTGAGCGTATAATAGGTAAAGATGATGTTTCTGTAGAGCAAATGATTCTTGCGATTTATGAAGCGAATCCAGATGCTTTCTATAAAGGAAATGTTTACGCCTTAACCACTGGAAAAATCTTAAAGATTCCTTCAAGAGACTTGGTGCTAAAGTTATCAAAAAATCAGGCTTTGGTAGAATTTAACCGGCATACCAAAGCTTGGAAAGTTCGAGCTGCGCCTTCTGCACATGTGGATACGGCAAAACAAAAGTCTGTTCTAAATAAAATTGAAGAGGTTGTTCCAGGCAAAGTTGAAAGACCTGTTGAAAATCAATTAAAACTGACCGCCCCGGCATCTAAAGCCGAAGTCGAAGGTCAAGCTGTTAAAGGTTCAGGTAAAGATCAGGTTAATGGTAAGCAAAGTTCAGTTAAATCGGAAGTTGTCAAAGGCAAATCTGCTCCAGGTTTGGTTGAGACTCTAGAGCCGGCACTAGGAGATGCATTGCCAGAAGGTTCTATACAAAATCGTTTAGCGGAGCTGGAAAAACAGCTCGCGCTTATGCAGCAGTTGATTAATCTCAAAGATCAACAGCTTGCTGATTTGCAGTCTCAGCTTAAAGCAAGTACTGTTGTTCTTGTGCCGGCAGCGACAACTAATCCAACTCCAGTTGCTAGTCCCGTTGTTGAAGCCCCCTCTGTTGTGAAGCCGCCAGTTATTGAGCAGCCTATACAGACGTCTCAACCACGGATAGCGCAGATTCAATCTTCTCCCCAAGTCGAACCTGAAACTTTTGATTCTTACTATTTAAAAGTGGGCGTGGCAGGGACGGCAATTTTGTCGTTATTAGGATGGCTATGGTGGAGAAAACGTAAGGTCGACGAACAAACTAATACTGAAAGTATGTTTGCTTCATCAACAATGATTAAAGTGTCTGATGATTTTACGCTGGTAGAACCTAAGAGCGAAACGAGTCCGGCCGCTGTTGAGACAGGAATGACCCATGATTTGGGGACTGTTGGTGAAAGTTCATTTTTAAGTGAGTTTACGCCTAGTGATTTCGATTCGTTCGATACTGATCAGGGGGAAATCGATCCGATTTCTGAAGCTGACGTATATCTTGCGTACGGTCGGTATCAGCAGGCTGAAGAGCTAATACGGCAGGCTATTAAAGATCAGCCGGACCGTGATGAGTGTAAATTGAAGTTGTTGGAAATCTTTTACGCTAATGAAGATAAAGCGGCTTTTGAAAGTTACGCTAATGAGTTGCAAAGGGCAGGGAAGTCTGCAGACTTAGGTTTTTGGGGGAAAGCTGCCGAAATGGGCCAGGAAATATGTCATGATTCACCATTATTTTCAGCCAAGGTCCACGACTCCTTTGGGGGTGAACAGCAAAATAATCAAGATATTGATTTTGATTTGACTGGGATGGCTATTGGATCAAATAAAATCGGGCAAGAAATAATTTCGTCCGATTTTGAAACCAGTAAGTCCGAAAAAATATCGCCAGCTAATCTTGATTTTGATTTAAATTCATTCTCTATTGATTTGAATGAAGCAGAACCAGTAGATTTGGCTTCCAGTCCTGAGGTGATTGACCCGTTAGAATCAGAAAAGAATGATCTTGATGTTGTGTTTAGCATGAGTTCAGATGGCGAAGAATCAGATGATATTTCATCTGCTATTCAGGAAGATGTTATCGATTTTGACCTGAGTTCATTTTCAATCGTTGAAGAAAATACGGGGGAAATTAGTGAAGACTCCAGTTATTCTAACGCTCCGTTGGACTTGGCGAAAAAAGTAACTGCGGGTAAGGAAGAGCAGGAGTTTGAATCTTATGAATTTGATTTTAGTTCCAGTAATGCTGAAACAATAGACATTGACAGTCTCGATTTTAGCGATTTGGAAAATGTCGACAAGACTGCAGAAGCGGTTGATTTTTCGGGGGATAAGTCACTCGATATGGGTGATGATTTTAACTTCGATTTTGATATGTCCAAGATATCAAGTAATGCTTTTGGTGTTTCTGATCTTACTGATATGGACGAACTGGAAACGAAACTTGATTTAGCGAAAGCGTATGTTGATATGGGAGATTCTGTTGCGGCCATAGATCTTGCCAGAGAAGTTCTTGAGCAAGGCACAGATGATCAAAAAAAGGCAGCGCAAGCGTTACTTGATGAGTTGGGGTAGTCGATTTTGAGCATAAAAAAAGCCCTTTAAGGGCTTTTTTTTATGCTGAATACATTTTATCAAGATGAGTCATGATGGCTGTATGATAGCTTGTGAAGCTAACAGTACGCTGTTGCAGCAATAGAAACTGTTGATTTACGTCTGCATAATTCTTGTTTAGCAGACAGTTTTCTAATGTCTTTGCTGGGTGCTGAATATCAATCAAGCCACAGAAACTTACAGAGCCATTAAGTTTGTGTGTGGTGTCCTGGGCAATGTCGTATTGGCCATTTTCGATTGCCTCTTTAATTTGAAGAATTTGTAAGGGTAATTCTTCAAAGAGTTTTTCGAAAATGGTTTTGGCAAGTTGTTGGTTGTTTTTTGTTTTGCTTAAAAGTATTTGAATATAATCTAGTGCCAAATATTTTTTTTGGCAACAGGCTATGATCGTATCAAGTTTTTGTTTTGTTATCGGTTTATTGAGTCTGTCATCGCATTCCAAAAAAGAATCAGCATCACTGTGTTGGATTTCATTATCATTAAAAAGAGCGATGATTGGAGTTTTGTTGTTATTGCCCTTGGAGTTTTTGATCTGGGTGATGAAATCCAAGCTCAAACGATTAAAATCCATTAGTATCAAGTCGAATTGAATTGTCGACAAGAGTTTCAAAATATCATTAAGATTGATAGCTGTAATAATATTTGGATAGCTCTTGGTTAATATTGTAGAGACAGAGTCGCTGGCATCAATTATTAATATCATGCGGTGTTCGGGTCTTACGGATTCGGTGTACATATTACTTCCGTGGCAGTTTTTTTGCAGTTCATTTTACATGAGTCTTCATTTGATCCATTGTTTCTGGCCAGTATTTAAAAAATTCATAGACTTTAATCGCGTCAGTTTTGTGACGGCTATAATAAACGCATACTTGCTTATTCGATGCGGTAACAATATACGATGCAGTTAATTATTAGCATTTACTAGTATTCCTATCTTATTCTTTTAAAAGGATCTTTTTTCTTGTATGATTTGCTGCTTGATGTGGATCGAAGATGGTGTTTTGAAGTTTGTTAGTTTTATTAAAACTTACTCTAAAATTGTTTAATTTAACTCATTGCTACTTAAATATTTTTTCATTGTGGCCTTTAAATTGCTAGTTTATTAAAAACAAAAGGATTGCGATATGGCTGAGATTGAGCAAGAAGGGGTGAAAAAGTCCCCTAAAAAACTTATCATTATTATTGTCGCTGTGTTAGTTTTATTGGCCGGTGCGGGTGGTGGTGCTTTCTTTTTTATGAAGGGAGGCGATGCTGCTAAAGAAGAAAAAGTCGAACAGGCTACTGAAGATGAGTCTGCAGCGCATGCGGAAAAGATTTATTTTGAAATGAGCAAGCCTCTCGTTGTTGATTTCCCTAAAGGCTCGGCCGTCAAACACGGGCGAATTACGATATCAATGTTGGTTGAAGGCGCGGAGACAACTGAAATTTTGAAAAAAAATGAACCCATGATACGAAACAACCTTTTAATGCTTATTGGCGCCCAAGATAGTAATGTTTTAAATACCTGTGAAGGAAAAGAGGCGTTGCAAAAAGCCATGTTGGATGATGTGATGGTTGTCATCAAGAAAATGGCTGGTAAAGGCCAAGTTGAAGAGGTTTTTTTTACGTCATTTGTAATGCAATAACATGAGTGATTTACTCTCCCAGGCAGAAATTGATGCGCTTTTAAATGGTGTCAGCGATGGAGATATTGAGACAGAGGACGAATCTGATTTCTATACGGAAGCTGATGATCAGGAGTTTCATGATAAAGGTGCTGTTAGGGAGTATGACTTCGCGAGTCAGGAAAGGATCGTTCGTGGGCGTATGCCGACGCTGGAAATGGTCAATGAAAGGTTTGCCCGCTTTATCCGCATTTCGTTATTCAATTTTTTACGTCGCTCCGCAGAAATCTTTATCTCAGGTATTCAGGTCCAAAAATTTTCCGAATATATTCAGGGATTACTTGTTCCCAATAATTTAACAATTATTCGATTTAATCCCTTGCGCGGCAAAGCTTTGATCGTGATTGATCCAAGATTAGTCTTTACTGTGGTTGATAATTTTTTTGGGGGGGCCGGACAGTTTTATAATCAGACTGAAGGCAGGGAGTTTACGCCAACCGAAATGCGGGTGGTAAGAATCATCATTGATATGATTTTTAAGGACTTGAAGGAAGCCTGGAAGCCGGTTATGGAGATTGATTTTGAATATGTCAGTTCCGAAATTAATCCGCGCTTCGCAAATATTATTGGTCCCGGTGAAATTGTTGTCATTTCCACAATCCATATTGAATTGGAAGGTGGGGGAGGTGATGTGAATATTGTTATGCCCTATGCGATGCTTGAACCGATCAGGGAGTTATTGGATGCTATCAGTAGTGACAGTGGTGAAGTAGACGGTGGCTGGCAAATGGCCTTGCGTGGCGAAGTGCTCAGGGCAAAAGTTACAGTAAACAGTCTGTTGGTAGAAAAAAACATGACTATCAGAGACGTTATGCGGTTAAAAAAAGGTGACGTAATTCCGATTGATATGCCTGAGACAGTAATTCTTAAAGCGGAGGGAATTCCAGTGTTTGAAGGTAAAGTCGGTATATCAGATGGCAATTATGCAATACAAATTATTGATAAGGTAAGCTCTTGAACCAATCTGCTGGGGCATCGGGTTTGACTATGATAACTAAGGTTGGTAAATAAGATGAGTGAATATTCAGACACACATGACGGGCCAGAAACGATTGATGATTTTGAAGCGGCCGCATTTCAGGAATTTAATGAGCAAGTCGAAGATAAGAAATCGTCATCAGCATTAGGTGATGAAGTTAATCTTGATGTGATTTTGGATGTCCCCGTGACGATTTCAATGGAAATTGGTCGGACACAAATTAATATCAGGAATCTTTTGCAGTTGAATCAGGGGTCTGTTGTTGAATTGGAGCGATTTGCCGGTGAGCCGCTTGATGTCATGGTGAATGGTACTTTGATTGCGCATGGTGAAGTGGTAGTGATCAACGATAAATTCGGGATTCGCTTGACTGATGTTATCAGTCCCTCCGAGCGGGTTAAAAGATTAGCCTGATGTTAGAAAGAATGTTAGCCGCATTATTTTTTATCGGCTGGTTTCCAAGTTGTTTCGCCGTGCAGGATTCGGACTCGCCCAAACAGGCAGCAAGAGTAGTTTCCTCGGGAGATATGCTGCATTGGACTGTCGGGTTGCTGATAGTTTTGGCGATTTTTTTCTTTTGTGTTTGGGGCATGCGAAAGTTAAATGGTGTCGCGGTCAGTAGTGCAGAAAAAATGCGCGTTGTGGGCGGTTTGTCGTTAGGCATACGGGAAAAAGTTATCTTGCTTCAGGTTGGAAAAAAGCAGTTGGTTTTGGGTGTGACACCGGGGCGTATTGACACCTTACATGTTCTCGAAGGAGATGATTGTTTAAATCAGGGTGAACTGTCCACATCCAAAAACCTAGATAACGGCTTTGCGTATCACTTAATGCAAGTGATGAAAGGGCGGGTTGATGGTTAAAATGATAGTGTGCAGGATGCTTTTTATAGGTCTGGTATTTTTGTTGGTGGATACCCCGGCCTTTGCAGCCGGAATTGAAGCAGTGACTGTTACCACGGGCAAGCAAGGCGCCCAGACTTATACGGTAACGATTCAGATCCTGGCGCTGATGACTTTGCTAACGGTGTTGCCTGCATTGTTACTGACCATGACTTCCTTTACCAGAATCATGATTGTGCTCAGTTTGTTGCGGACGGCATTAGGCACGGGGCAGGCTCCCAGTAATCAGGTATTATTAGGATTGTCTTTGTTTTTGACTATTTTTATTATGATGCCGGTTTTTGAGAAGGTGAATACAGACGCTATTCAACCTTACATGGAAGAAAAAATTGATGTTAAGGTCGCCATTGAAAAAGCCTCAGAGCCTTTCAGGCAATTCATGCTAAAACAAACCAGAGAGGCCGATCTTGAGTTATTTGTCCGTATCTCCGGTAATGCAGAGATTCAATCAATGGACAACGTGCCGTTTTCTTTATTGTTGCCAGCTTTTGTAACCAGTGAACTGAAAACAGCTTTCCAAATTGGATTTCTGATTTTTCTGCCTTTTTTGATTATCGATTTAGTGGTTGCGAGTGTACTGATGTCTATGGGGATGATGATGTTGTCACCGATGATTATTTCGCTTCCTTTTAAAATAATGTTGTTTGTTCTTGCAGATGGCTGGTCTTTAATTATGGAAATGTTGGCTGCAAGCTTTTATGTTAGTTAGCACGATATTGTTTTATGGTGTCTATGAGGTGAATAATGTTACCTGAAACGGTTTACATGGTTGGACAGGAGGCCATGATTGTTGCAATCAAACTAACTGCGCCAGTGTTGTTACCGTCTTTAGCCGTTGGTTTGATAATCGCGATGTTTCAAGCGGCTACCCAGATTAACGAAGCTACCTTGACCTTTGTGCCCAAGGTGATTGTCATAGGAATTGTTATGATGATTATGGGGCCGGCAATGTTGCAAATGTTCCTTGATTATTTTCAGGGATTGATTAGGGATATTCCACATTTAATTGGTTAAATGTTGAACTTTACCGAAGAGCAAATTCTCAGTCAGGTGGCTTTGTTTATCTGGCCCTTAATGCGAATAAGCGCCATGTTTGTGTCCATACCACTCTTTAGCATTCGGGCTGTACCGGCCAGAGTCAGGCTGATTCTTTCCGTAGCGATTACGCTGGTTATCATGCCTTTGCTCCCTCCCTTGCCATCTGTCGAAATGTTCAGTTATACCGGCTTTATGATGGCTCTGACGCAATTAATGATTGGTCTGACCAGTGGATTTATTCTTCAATTGGTTTTTGCTGCAGTTGTTTTTGCGGGTCAAGGTGTTGCCTTGAGTATGGGGTTGGGTTTTTCAATGATGGTCGATCCACAAAACGGGCAACAGGTTCCTGTGATTGCGCAACTGTATACGGTGACTACTACCTTGATTTTTATCAGTTTAGATGGGCACCTCATGTTGATTCAAATGCTGTTGGATAGTTTTAAATCGTTGCCGATTGGTATTGAGGGAATTGATAAGGCAGGTATCTGGTCTATTCTTGAATGGAGCAGCAGGATGTTTGCAGGTGGTTTATTACTGGCGATGCCGGTCATTGCCAGTTTGTTGTTGGTTAATATTATTTTTGGGGTGGCAGCCCGAGCCGCCCCGCAATTACAGGTCTTTTCGGTCGGTTTTCCGGTAACCTTGATGTTGGGGTTAATGCTGGTTTGGAAAACATTACCCGATGCGCTGGATCAATTTTCAGGCATGATGAGTGATGGCTATGATTTTATTGGACAGTTGTTGCGACTGTAACTTATGGCAGAAGATTCCGATCAAGAAAAAACCGAAGAACCTACCAGTAAGCGTTTAGAAGACGCCCGTAAAAAAGGTCAGATTGCCCGTTCCAGAGAGCTTAATACTTTCGCAATGCTGATGGTGAGTGCTGCCTTGTTTTTGATGCAGGGTGGAGCAATTGGCAAGGGTTTGTTAAATATGATGCGGGCAGAGTTTCAGATGAGCCGGGCCACCATCTTTGATCCGCACAGTATTATATTGCATTTTAAGCAAGCCATGATTGATGGCTTGATGATGATTAGTCCATTTCTGGCATTAACGGTGTTAGTTGCCATAGTGGCTCCGATATCCTTGGGTGGCTGGATATTTAGTTGGGACGCAATTACGCCTAAGCTTGAAAAAATGGATCCCATTAAAGGCATCCCTCGCTTGTTTGCAATGCGGGGCTGGATCGAGATGCTTAAAGCGTTATTGAAGATTTTATTGATTTTCGCGGTATCGGTTGCTTTGTATCGGTCAAATATTAATGAATTATTGAGCTTGGGTGCCGAACCCATGGAGCAGTCGATTGCTCATTCCTTAAAAATCATTGGGATGTGTTTTTTGTTGTTAAGCGCTTCACTGGTAGTGATTGCGATGATAGATGTGCCTTATCAATTGTGGGATCACAGCAAGAAATTGAAAATGACCTTGCAGGAAATCAAGGATGAACATAAAGAGTCGGAGGGTAGCCCTGAAGTTAAAGGGCGGCAACGCAGAATGCAGATGGATATGGCGCAGAATCGAATGATGGCGGAAGTGCCTAAGGCTGATGTTATTGTCACCAATCCCAGTCATTATGCGGTGGCTTTACGCTATGACCAGAATTCAAATAGTGCGCCACGACTAATTGCGAAGGGTGTCGATTTGATTGCTGCTCAAATTCGTAATGTTGCAATAGGCGCCGAGGTGCCGCTTGTTGCTTCGCCACCGTTAGCCAGAGCTCTTTATTATTCGACCGAGATCGATAAAGAAATTCCACAAGGACTCTATCTGGCAGTGGCCCAAATACTTGCTTATGTTTATCAGTTAAAAGCTGCCCAGGCAAATGATTGGCGGGTACCTTCCCTACCTGCGGATATTAATGTACCAGATGAATTTAAACAGGGTTAATCGGATATGGATTTTACTAAATTAAAAGCGGCGTTAGGAGTGCTTGGCAAAGCAGAGTTGGGGGCGCCCTTAGTTATCGTCATGGTATTGTCCATGCTGATATTGCCCTTGCCAGCCTTTGTACTTGATCTGCTGTTTACCTTTAATATCGCCTTTTCGTTAATCATATTGCTGGTGGTTGTTTACACCGTAAAGCCTTTAGAGTTCGCTTCATTTCCGACGGTAATTTTACTTGCAACGATATTGCGTTTGGCGCTTAACGTTGCTTCGACACGTATCGTACTGATTGAAGGGCATAAGGGCGGTGATGCAGCCGGCAAGGTGATTGAAGCATTTGGCGCTTTCGTTATTGGTGGTAATTTTGCCGTGGGTCTGGTGGTCTTTGCGATTTTGATCATCATCAATTTTATGGTTGTTACCAAAGGAGCCGGGCGTATTGCCGAGGTAGGAGCAAGGTTTACGCTGGACGCGATGCCGGGTAAACAAATGGCGATAGATGCGGATCTAAATGCCGGATTACTGACACAGGATGAGGCGCGCATACGGCGTGCCGAAGTGGCTACCGAGGCCGATTTCTATGGCTCTATGGATGGTGCGAGCAAATTCGTCAGGGGTGATGCCGTTGCCGGGATTATTATTTTATTTGTCAATATGATTGGCGGTTTGGCTATTGGTGTTCTTCAACATGACTTAAGTTTTGCCGAGGCGGGAAAAATTTATGTTTTGCTGTCAATCGGTGATGGCCTGGTTGCCCAAATACCTTCTTTACTGTTATCAACGGCATCAGCTTTGGTTGTTACAAAGGTCGGCAGCAGTGGTGAAAATATTGGTCAACAGGTTACTTCCCAGTTATTTGCCAATCCAAAAGCATTGACGGTAACCGCGGTCGTGGTAGGTGCTTTGGGGATTATTCCAGGCATGCCAAATCTGGTTTTTATTTTATTGGCTCTGGTTTTAGCGGGTTCTGCTTATTTAATTGAGAAGAAGCATAAAGAAATTGAATCTATGACAGTCGATTATCCCCAAGAGTTGGCGCTTAATGCGCCGCCTATGGAAACTAAAGAATTGGGCTGGGATGATGTGATGCCGGTTGATGTTGTTGGCTTGGAAGTCGGTTATCGACTCATTCCTTTGGTGGATAAGAACCAAGGTGGACAATTGATGGTTCGTATCAAAGGCGTGCGGAAAAAACTGTCGCAAGAGCTGGGTTTTTTAATTCCTTCGGTTCATATCCGGGATAATCTAGATTTAAGTCCGACAGCTTACCGAATTTCCTTAATGGGCGTCACTATCGGTGAATCTGAGATTATGCCTGATATGGAAATGGCTATTAATCCGGGGCGTGTATTTGGTACGTTGAAAGGGAATGTCTGCAAGGATCCGGCTTTTGGTCTGGATGCCGTATGGATAGAGTCCAATCAAAAAGATCATGCGCAAACACTGGGTTATACTGTCGTTGATCCTGGAACCGTGGTGGCGACGCATCTTAGTCATTTGTTACAGTCACATGCTCACGAATTATTTGGTTATGATGAGGCTCATAAAATCCTTGATAATCTGGCTAAGTCGGCGCCTAAGTTGGTTGAAGATCTGGTGCCCAAGACCTTGCCGTTGGGTGTGGTCGTTAAAGTCTTGCAGAATCTGCTGCAAGAGCATGTGCCTATTCGAGATATGCGCAGTATAGTCGAAACTTTGGCGGAGTACGGGCTAAGAAGTCAAGATCCCGACATCTTGACTTCGGCAGTAAGAGCCTCGTTAGGCCGGTTAATTATCCATGAAATCAGTGGTATGCAAGATGAATTGCCGGTTATTACACTGGACCATGAATTGGAACAGTTATTGCATAAATCATTGCAGACGGCTGGTGAAAGTGGTGTTGGAATTGAGCCGGGTTTAGCAGAACAGATGCATACGTCCTTACAGGAAAGTATGCAGAAAATGGAAATTGAGGGACAAACAGCGGTATTGTTGGTTTCTTCTTATATTCGTCCCTGGCTATCCCGATTCGTTCGCCATTCAATTCCCGGCTTACATGTCTTGGCATACAATGAAATACCGGCTGATCGTCAGATTAAGGTAGTTTCAACGGTCGGACGACGGACTTAGCACATGAGGCTTAATTATGAAGATTAAACGATTTTTTGCACCAGATATACGGCAGGCCATGCGCATGGTTAAAGAAGAATTGGGCGCAGATGCAGTTATTATGTCAAACAAGTCTGTTGATGGCGGTGTCGAGATTGTTGCTGCGCGCGATTTTGATGAGCAGTTGATTCAGAGCAAGTTGCAAAAACAGGCTTTAGATCAACAAGCTGCTGCCAAGTCTCAGCAATTTTCTGGCGAAGATAAGCATGAGACTAAAAAAATTGATTTGCCTGATTTTGAAGCAGATAAAAATCGTTTACATGTATTAAGTAGCGAAAGGAAAAGAAGTGCAGAAGGATTTGTTTCTGAGAGAACTTCAGTACAGTCACAACGATTCTCTGGCGATACCAGTACTTCCACCATACTTGGCCGCCGGAATATTGACGAATATGTAGGTTATGCAGAAAAAATTAATTTGCGGGGTAATCCCGAAACGGTAATTGCAAAATCTGCTAATGGTTCCGAAAAGATTTCCATGGCAGGATCAGAAAGGTCGAGGACAAACAGTTCAACAAGTCCTTATTCCAGTGTACCTCCTGTCACAAAAAGACCGATGTCCACTGAAAAGCAGGGAAATCTTTCCGATAATCTATTAATGGAAATGAGCAGGGAACTTAAATCTTTAAGGTCTGAGATGGATTCCAAATTGGCGAGCATCAGTTGGGGCGGAATCTCTAAAGCCAACCCAGTCAGGACAGAGTTACTACATCGTTTGGGCGGGATGAGTATTTCAAGAAAACTAAGCGTGAAAATCGCCGATCGTTTTACCAATCAAACTGATGTGGAACTTGCTTTTAATCAGGCTCAAGAGTTGCTCACTAAAGTACTTCCTGTCGCTGATGATGATTTACTGCAGTATGGTGGCATTGTCGCTTTGGTAGGACCTACCGGCGTGGGAAAAACCACGACGATTGCAAAACTGGCTGCCAAATTTATTTTAAAGCATGGTCCCAGACAGGTTGCATTGATTACTACAGATAATTACCGTATTGGTGCTCATGAGCAACTCAATACCTATGGGCGTATATTGGATGTCCCTGTTCGTGTTGCTTCCAGTGCAACGGAGTTGCATAATCTGATTAATGGTTTTTCAGATAAACGGCTCATATTGATTGATACCGCAGGGATGAGTCAGCGTGATATGAAATTGGTTGAGCAAATTAATACTTTACAGCAGAGCGGACAAACTATTAAATCGTATCTGGTGATGTCCGCAGCAACTGAATATAAGGCGATGAATGAAATAATCAAAGCGTTTCAAGTATTTGAGCCTCAAGCAAGTATTTTGACTAAACTGGATGAGGCGGCGACTATCGGATCGGCTATCTCCTCAATTATTGAACATAACTTACCTATCGCTTTCATTGCCGACGGACAACAAGTCCCTGAAGATATGCATAGTCCTTGTTCCAGAACCTTAATCGCGCAATGTGTGGCGGAGTTGGAACAGGAAACAGATTATGATGTGAATAATGAAGTTTGGGCGGCGCAAGGCTATGCATAATCAACTTGATCAGGCAGCTGGGATAAGGAATATGAACAAAGTCAAACCTGTTCGGGTTATTGCTGTCACCAGTGGAAAAGGTGGAGTCGGTAAAACCAATTTGTCGGTTAATATAGGGATAGCATTATCACAGATGGGGCAGCGAGTAGTATTGATGGATGCGGACATGGGGTTGGCAAACGTTGATATTTTGTTGGGCGTATATCCCAAGTTTAATCTATCTCATGTTTTGTCGGGAGAAAAAACCTTAGATGAAATTATGATTGATGGTCCCTCAGGTTTAAGAGTTATTCCAGGTGCATCGGGTATTCAAAAGATGTCCGAGCTTAGCACTATTGAGCAGGCCTCAGTAATTCATGCCTTTAGTGAGATTGATCAGAATATTGACGTATTGATTGTCGATACAGCTGCCGGTATTTCTGCAAGTGTGGTCAATTTTGCTCGCGCCTGCCAGGAAATTATTGTTGTCGTCTGTGATGAGCCAACATCATTAACCGATGCATACGCCTTTATTAAGTTACTTAACAGAGACTATGGCTTATCAAGCTTTCATGTCGTAACCAATATGGTTCAAACCGTTCAGCAAGGTCATGCTTTGTTTGAAAAATTAAGTAAAGTGACCGATCGTTATCTTGATGTTACCTTAAAGTTTGCCGGTGCAGTGCCTTATGACGAATATTTGCGTAAATCAGTTCAAAAGCAAACGCCTGTCGTTGTTGGTTTTCCGCGAAGTAAGGCGGCGCTTGCTTTAAAAACCGTAGCGGCAAGAATTGATAGCTGGCCAATTAAATCTCAGGCTGGCGGTTATATTGAGTTTTTTATTGAAAGAATGATTCAGTACGGTTCCCAAAAGGATGTCGCATGAACGGCGTGGCAATGTATGCTTCGGTTCAGACTGGAGGCACAGATCAACGTGTCATGCAGCATGCACCTTTAGTTAAGCGCATTGCCTACCATTTAATGAGCAGGCTACCGGATTCTGTTCAGGTCGATGATTTGATTCAGGCTGGTATGCTCGGTTTATTGGAAGCCATAAAGAATTATGATGCCTCTCAGGGAGCCAGTTTTGATACCTACGCCGGAATTCGTATTCGGGGTTCAATGTTGGATGAAGTCAGGCGCAGTGATTGGACGCCGCGCTCGGTCCATAAAAAATCACGTATGGTTTCCGAGGCGATTCGTACGATCGAAAACAAAAGCGGTCGCGAAGCCAGAGACATAGATGTGGCAGCCTATTTAGGAATACCGATTGATGAATACAATCATATTCTTCAGGATTCAAGTAGCTGCCATGTTTTCAGTGTCGAAGAATTGTCACAAACCGGTGATAGTTACCTTGAGCAAGCATTGAACGAGGAAGAAGACCTGACTGACGGCTTAAGCCGGGAAGGTTTTGAACAAGCCTTGGCAAATGCAATTATGGCCTTGCCTGAGCGAGAACGGTTGGTTATTTCGCTTTATTATGATGAAGAGCTGAATTTACGAGAAATTGGCGAAGTATTAAACGTCAGCGAATCCAGAGTCAGCCAAATCAGTACTCAGGCGATATTAAGATTACGTTCAAGACTGTCTGAATGGACAAGTAATTAACGGTTGTTTGATCTTTAATAAATATTAATTATAAAAAATCTTTTAGTGATTTCACTATTGGAAATCATTTTGCTGGTCAATTCAATAAGTTAAAAATGGATATTCTAAGCATCATTGGTATTTTAGTCGGCATCTCCGCAATTCTGACAGGAATTGTGCTGGATGGTGGTCATATTAGCTCTTTGGTAAACTTGCCTGCACTGATTATTGTGTTTGGAGGAACTATCGGAGCAACTTTATTACAATTCCCAAAGGTGATATTTGTCCGGAGCATGAAAATGCTTTTATGGGTGGTAAGGCCCAAAGAAATAAATCTTTCGGGGCAAATTGATAAGGTTGTTTATTGGAGTCTTTTGGCAAGAAAAGAAGGTTTGTTAGGTCTTGAAAATGCCTTGCCCAAGGAAAAAGATCCGTTTATAAAAAAAGGCCTGCAGCTGTTGGTCGATGGAAATGATCCTGATGCCATTCGTGAAATATTGGAACTTGACATGTATTCTAAGGAAAATATGGGGTTTCAGGCAGCAGGGCTCTACGAGGCAATGGGTGGTTATGCACCGACCGTAGGCATTCTCGGCGCAGTGATGGGCTTGATTCATGTTATGCAGAATCTGACTAATCCAGAGCTATTAGGCCAGGGCATTGCTACGGCTTTTGTAGCGACAATTTATGGTGTAGGTTCTGCTAATCTGATTTTTTTACCGGTTGCCAATAAATTAAAGAGTCATGTTATGGCACTAACTGAAGCACGTGAAATGCTGGTTGAGGGTATTATTGCGATTGCCGATGGCGAAAATCCCAGGAATATTAAGTTGAGATTAAGCGGTTATTTGCATGACAGTTAATAAAGTCTAAGTTATGGCAAGACGAAAAAAAGGCGTTTTAAGGATGGCTGGTAGGCCGCCGAATACCAGTCATGAGCGTTGGATGGTCTCTTACGCTGATTTTATAACTTTGTTATTTGCATTTTTCGTAGTGATGTATTCAATTTCTTCAGTTAATGAAGGTAAATACAAAACACTTTCTGATTCAATAGGCGAAGCATTTTCAAATAAAGCACAACAGGGTAATGAGTCGGATACCCTTCAAGAAGGTAATTTACCTACGACTATCCAACCAATAGCATTGGAAAATCTCGCAACCGAAGATCTTGAAAAAAGACGTGAATTAAGTGATGAGATTTTGAAAGAAAGAAAGCAGTTAATTCAGGTGTCTGAGCAGTTTGAACAGGTATTATCTCCTTTTATTGATGAAAAATTGGTTTCGGTTAAGAAAAATGATTATTGGATAGAGCTGGAAATGAATAGCGAAATGTTATTCTTGAGTGGTGAGGCAGAATTATCTAAAAAAGCCATACCCGTGTTAAAGAAAATTGCAGAAGTTATTAAGCCATTGCCGAATATGATTAATATCGAAGGCCATACCGATGACATTCCCATCGAAAATTTAAAATTCAGATCGAATTGGGATTTGTCTTCAGCAAGGGCTACCAGCGTTGTTCATGAGTTCGTAAAAGAGGGGATTAACCCGCCTCGGTTGGCGGCAATTGGTTATGGAGAGTTTCACCCGATTGGTGATAACAAAATAGCTGAAGAGCGCTTTAAGAACAGGCGAGTTGTTCTGGTTTTAATGTCACAAGCTTTTGCGCGATACGGTGCCAATGATGAAGAGCGGGCTAAATTATTAAATTTGGCTCCGACAGTGCCTTCTCTTGATCGGCATTGATGTCGTCAATTAACGGGTTGGCATAGGCTATGCCTACCTAAATCTCAAAAGTTATACTTAGGGTAGAGCCGAATGATAGAAATTGAACCTATAAAAAATTCTTTTCCAGTCGTAAAACCAAAAAAAATTAAAACGGAAGACAATCGACAGGAAAAACAGTCGCCTGGAAAAAGACAACAAGATCAACAGACGAAAGCTGAACCCTTAAACCATATTGATGAAATTGTTTGATGAATAATCCTTTGATGGTTGCTCTTGTCATTGAGAGTGCAGTAATTGTTTTTATGCTTGTACTGCTATTTTGGTTGGTGCGCTCGCAGTTGAAATTAAAACATGATTACCGGAATCTGAATGATATTGTTCAGGGACATGGCAATGATATTGCCGGTTTGTGTTCTGCTGCCTTGACGGTTGATACTCGAATAGCTTCAGTTGACAGGCAATTGGCCGTCACTGAAGATTATGTTAATGAGCTGGCAGTAAAGTTGGTCGAGGCAGAGCAAAACGAACAGTCGTCGCATCCTTATAGTGGAGATATTCGCAAAGTAAGAAGTGGCGCCAGCGTAAATGAGTTAATGCAAAACTCGGGTTTGAGTCATGACGAGGCGGCTTTATTGATTCGATTGCACGGCTATAAAGAACAGTCCTGAAAAGAGCAATAAAAAAAGCCCGGCTAACAATTAGCCGGGCTTTTTTTATTGTAGTATTTGAAAAGTTATTTAGTCATCTCCGCTGAATACACCGAGTAATTGTAACAAGCTTAAGAATAAGTTGTAGATCGTGACATATAAGGAAACAGTTGCCAAAATATAGTTAGTTTCACCGCCATGAATGATTTGACTGGTTTGGAATAAAATCATTCCTGACATCAATAAAATAAACATGGCTGAAACAGCTAAAGATAAAGCAGGGATTGTGAATATCATTGCGCCAAGACCCGCCAGAAACGCAACAAGTACGCCAACCATTAAAAAGCCGCCCATAAAGCTGAAATCTTTTTTGGTTGTTAATGCATAGCCTGAAAGTCCTAGGAAAATAACGCCTGTGCCGCCCAATGCCATCATGATTAATTCATGACCATTACTGAACGCTTTAATGTACATGGTTAAAATTGGTCCGAGAGTCAGTCCCATAAAACCGGTCAAGGCAAAAACAAAAACAATACCCATGGCGCTGTTGCTGAATTTCGTAGTTAAGAAAAGCAGACCGAAATAGCCGATTAAGGTAACGATTGGGTTAAAATGCGGGAGATTCAGCATCATGGCAGCGCCCGCTGTTATTGCACTGAAAATCAGGGTCATTGATAATAATAAATAAGTGTTTTTCAGTACTTTATTGGTTGCCAGAATATTGGCTTCCGAATTGGAAATGGCGGTATTTAAGCTCATTTTATTTTGAATCCTAAAAAAATGGTTAACAGAAGATTTAACGGTTTAATATTACAAGAGTTTGACTGACTTGGTAAGTCTATTTAGTTAAGTTTGAAGTTATAAAGAATTAATTTTTACAAAAGGAAAGTTTGCCAAAGTTAAAGTGATTGTCAATCGCGGATTAATTAGCAAATTACACGATGAGCCTTAAACATTAAAACATCATTTTCACACAATTAGATTATGACAGAAAATATTTTAAAAACACCTTATGAATTGATGGGTGGAGAAGCAGTATTGCATGAGCTGGTAGACCGGTTTTATTTTTTTATGGACACCTCGCCTGATACATGGACAATTCGAGCTATGCATGCAGAAGATTTATCGGTAGCCAATGCTAAATTATTCAAATTTTTGTCAGGTTGGTTGGGCGGGCCGGATTTATTTATTCAGGAATACGGTCATCCAAGGTTGCGTCAACGACATTTCCCGTTCGCGATAGATATAGAAGCAAAAGATGAGTGGATGTTATGTATGAATAAAGCTTTAAATGAAATAATCACTGATTTAGGTTTTCGTGAATACTTATGTCAGGCTTTGCAACAACTGGCAACTCATATGATTAATCAGGATTCCTAAAGGTTGATGGTCGATTAAATTTATAAAACACATAAGCTTAATTAAATTCTGTATCCAAAAGTCAGCTGAAGAGAAATCTCATTTCTAATTTAACATTTTCCTACCAAATTCGCCGTAGCGCTAAAGCCAGGCAAACACGAATTGTCGTGACTCCCGGTAAAGTTGAAGTTGTTGCTCCGGTTAAGGTTTCCGAGCATAAAATCGAGCTTTTTGTTCGAGCCAAGCAGCAATGGGTTATTGATGCTTTAGCTAGAATTCATACTAAAAGTCAACAACATAAATCGTTGGCCCCGGCTGTTTATGAACACGGCGCTGAAATTCCTTATCAGGGAACAACTTATAAATTAGCTATTAAGCCAACAAAATTAAAAAGGATAAAAATTGAGTTTGTTCTCGAGTTTATTGTTCATGTTCCTGAAATATTAATTAATAAAGATCAAAGTGCAGTAATAAAAGACGCCTTAATTCGCTGGATGAAAAAAGAGTCAATGACTCAAGTAGAAAAGCTGGTAAACCAGCATGCGGAAAAAAAACAATTGTTTCCTCAGTCAATTAAAATTAAAACTCAAAGAAGCCGCTGGGGCAGTTGCGGCATTAATAATGACATTAATATCAATTGGCTTTTATTGATAGCGCCACTTGAAGTTCTTGAATATGTAGTAGTGCATGAGTTATGTCATATACAAATTAGAAATCATTCGGCTCAATTTTGGGCTTTGGTCGCTGAACATTTGCCAGATTATCAAAGGCGAAGGCAATGGCTGAAAAAGTATGGCAGCAGCTTGATGTTGGGTTTGTAATTTCAAAACCACTTGCAATTTTTTACAGTGGAGGTTGATTGGGGCCGGTTAATTTAACAGTTATCCTGTCACCTACAGTCAAGTGACCGGTTTGATCATGTAAAGCATTTTGACCAAAATAAACTTTATTTTGCCATTTTCGAGTGCGATTAAGCGTGGTGAGCGGTTCTTTGCCGGTTCTGGCGGTTTCGGGGTCGATAGTAGGAACGGAGCATCGTGAGCAAGGCTTGGGTAGTCTGAAATCTATAGTGCCAATGCTGATTATTCTCCAGCTATCTTCTGCATATTCAGGGCACCCAGAAATGACCAGATTCGGTCTGAAGCGGGTCATAGGTAAATTTAACTGCATTTGATTGTTTAATGTAGATAAGGAGTTTTCCGAAACAATCAGGAAAGGAAAACCGTCAGAAAAAGCAACTTTGTCGCCTGGTTTTGCATAATCGGGATCAACCGGACGTACCAAATCATCAGGCTGGTATACCAGTCGGCAATCTTGTTTTAAAAATTGGCTCAGCCATTGGTCTGCCTCTTTTGATACGCCAAGGGCATTGCATTGATCATGCCAGATGGTGCTTGAAATAACTTCTCCCTCAAAAGGATCAAGGTCTAAATATAGGTTTTCCATTTCGGGTGCTGAAAGGATAAGGTATTTATCGGTCAGAGCTGTATTAATTAAAGCCATGTCTGCCAAAACCCGTTGGCTAAGGAATTGCCGGTTGTGGTCTATAAGCATCCATTTTCTGTCATACTTCAGACCTTTTTCGGTCACTGGCCAACTGTTTAAGTTGATGCCCGCTAATGACTTTACTGGGTAGATGTTTATTTGGCTTAATATAAAATCTGTCATTCGTGCTGGACTAAAGGTTTAACCTAATAAGGATTTAACAGAATCAGAAAATATATTGCTGTGTGCGCCTTGAGCAAGAGACGGATTATTTTGAAAATCAGCGATAAGTTTATTTAGCAACTGTTGGGCTTGGGAACTATTCTCTATGGGGGCAGCAATGTCACTACTTTGTACAGGTGTTGATGATGAAAGTTTTATGCCGGAAGAGGATAGGTTTACCGGTTCATTAGCCACTGGTGTAGAGTTTTTTTGTTCATTATTTGATTGAGTTTCCAAAGCCGGCTCATTCTTATCTAGAGGTTTTGTTAACTGGGGTGCTGTTAAATTTGACAGTGAACTTTTAATGGCGTCCATTTTGATGTCCTTTGAGTTTGGTTGAGGGCCGTAAAAACGGCATCTTTTGTTTACGACTGTTAAAATCGTAATTAATATTTATGGTTCCAATCGTGTGCTTTTTGTTGTTTGAAGTCAATATTCTAATTTGATTAATTATTCAGGAGAGCGCAAACCCGAATTTCTAATACATGTAAGTGTAAAAACTATTAGTTTAAACCAAAAAAAAATCATATTTAGCTCTTATTATTTAATGATATCACTTCAGAATTTGACAAGTTTTGTCGAAAAAAAAACAAAGTTGCCGAATCCCGCTAAAATTAACACTAATGTACTTTATTTTGTTTAGGAAATGATGCGGACAATTAATTTCTCTCTCCATGCGATGTTTAATTTATTATTTATTATTCATGTGCTTGGCTTTAATTTTGTGTATGCCGATGTTAAGCAGAGGATAGAGGTTGCTTATTTATCACAAGAACAAAAAGTCCCGCAGGCGCTCTCAAATCTTGATGTTTTTATTAAAGACAAGGGTGTTCCAGGTGCTGAGTTGGCGATTGATGATAACAATACCACCGGTCAGTTTACCGGTCAGCAGTTTGCGTTGAAAAAGTTTATTGTTCCGTTGGACGGTAATGTTTCTGAAACCTTTAATAAAGATATAGTTGATCATTATTCTTATATTATTGTTAATTTGCCAGCCGGTCAGATCAATAATCTTGCTGATATGGCGGCGGCAAAACAGAAACTGTTTTTTGATGTGAGCACAGTGGATGATGTCTTGCGCAATGAGCAATGTCGAAGTAATGTTTTACATGTTTTGCCTAGCAGATCAATGCGCGCAGACGCATTAGCGCAATATATGATGAAAAAACGATGGACCAAATGGTTTTTGGTCATCGGTGCTAACGAGGAGGATCGTTTATTTGCGGAGGCAATCAGACGCTCAGCCAAACGCTTTGGGATGAAAATAGTTCAGGAAAAAACCTGGGAGCATACTTATGATGCCAGGCGCACTGAGCAGTCTGAGGTGGCCGTATTTACCCAGGTAGATGATTATGATGTGTTGGTCGTTGCCGATGAGCAAGGTCATTTTGGCGAGTATCTTGAATACAGAAGCTGGAATGCCAGACTGGTTATGGGGACACAAGGGTTGATTACTTCGGCATGGCATCCAACTCATGAGCAATGGGGTGCCGTTCAGCTACAAAATCGGTTTAAAGATAAAACCGGCCGCTGGATGGAGGAACAGGATTATGCTGGCTATTTGGCAGTGAGAGCGATCGGTGAAGCAGCCACCCGAACTCAATCTAATGAAGTAACCCGACTCAAAGACTATATGTTGAGCCCTGCCTTTGCCTTGCAAGGATATAAGGGCAATCCCTTGTCGTTTCGTTCCTGGGACGGTCAGTTACGTCAGCCAGTTTTGCTGGCAGCACCTAGGTCATTAGTTGCAGTCGCGCCGATTGAAGGTTTTTTGCATCCCAAAACCGAACTTGATACCTTGGGATATGATCAACCTGAATCTGCATGTAAATGGAGCCAATAAAATAATGAATAAAACAGTATTAAGCAGGACTGTATTTGCGCTTTTATCTTTAGGGCTGATTGCAGCGGTGCAGGCAGAAACTGTTTTCATAACATTGGAAAAAGATAATGCACTAGCTGTGGTTGACCCTGGTTCCGGCAAGTTAATCAAAACCGTGGACATCGGTCAGCGTCCACGAGGTATTACTATCAGTCCTGATCATAAGTTTTTGTATGTCGCGACCAGTGATGACAATACCATTAAGATCATTGATGCCGAGACAATTAAGGAGGTAGGAAGGCTTCCCTCTGGAGACGATCCCGAGACTTTTGCGATAAATCCATCCGGCGATCGGCTTTATGTATCCAACGAAGATGATAGCTTGGTGACTGTCATTGATATAGATCAAAAAAAAGTAGTTAAGCAGATTAAAGTCGGTGTGGAGCCAGAAGGCATCACGGTGAGTCCGGATAATCAGTGGGTGGTCAGCGCATCCGAAACAACTAATATGGTGCATTGGATTGATACAAAAACAAATGCCATTGTTGATAACACGCTGGTTGATCCACGTCCCCGTGCCTTAAGTTTTACAGCCGACAGTCGGCAACTGTGGGTTACCTCTGAAATGGCGGGCTCCCTGATGGTACTGGATGTTAAAAGTCGTCAGTTGGTTAAAACTGTAAAGTTTGCTGTTCAAGGGGTTTCAGCTGATAAAATTCAGCCGGTAGGTATTATCATCGATAACGATAATAAACGCGGTTATGTCGCTTTGGGGTCGGCTAACCGGGTTGCTGTGATAAATGCGCAGACTTTTGAGGTTGAAAAATATGTGCTGGTCGGACAGCGAGTCTGGAATTTGGCATTTTCACCTGATCAAAAAAGACTGTACACAACAAATGGCTCCAGCAATGACATTTCGATTATCGATCTTGAAACTCAAACTGCAACCAAATCGGTCGGTGTGGGTACATACCCTTGGGGAGTTATAGTAAAGCCATGAAATGTTCGGTAGCGTTGTCCGTAGAGGATTTAAGTTTTTCCTATGGTGGAAAGAAAGCACTGAGCGATGTGAATTTTAAGATCCATTCGGGAGAATGCACGATTTTGTTGGGACCTAATGGCGCTGGTAAAAGCACTTTATTTTCTCTGATTACTCGGTTGTACGACACGCACAATGGGCAGATTGAGCTCTGCGGTTTTGATGTCAAGCGACAAACGCGGCTGGCGCTTGAAAAGCTGGGTGTGGTTTTTCAGCAGTCTACCCTGGATATGGATTTGACTGTGCTGCAAAATTTACGTTATCACACCGCACTGCATGGTATGGGGCGAAAGCTGGCAGAGCAAAGAATTCAGTTAGAGTTGGAGCGATTATCTATGTTCGACAGGCGCTTTGAGAAAATTCGCCAGTTAAATGGCGGGCACAGGCGGCGAGTGGAGATTGCTCGGGCATTGCTCCATAAGCCTGCGGTGCTTTTGCTGGATGAGCCTACCGTGGGTCTTGACGTTCCCAGTCGACTGGCAATTGTCGATTATGTCCACTGCCTGGCTGAGGAAGAGAAATTGGCAGTGTTATGGGCTAGTCATTTGATTGATGAGATATATCCTGAAGATCATTTAATCGTATTGCATCAGGGGTGTGTTAAAGCGAATGGTCTGGTTGATGAAGTTCTTAAGATAACAGAGGCAACAGCAATTAAAGATGCTTTTTGCCAGCTAACACAAGGAGAGCAAGCTTGAAGATAACGCATTATTGGCGGGCCATGTGGGGCATTATCTGGCGCGAATTATGGCGTTTTGTAACCCAGCGTGAGCGGTTTATTTCTGCGTTGGTAAGACCTCTGGTTTGGTTGTTTGTTTTTGCGGCCGGCTTTAGGGCGGCCTTGGGACTCGCCATTACACCGCCTTATGAAACTTATATTTTGTACGAGGTTTATATTACGCCCGGTTTGATTGGCATGATTCAGCTGTTTAATGGCATGCAGAGTTCTTTATCTATGGTCTATGATCGGGAAATGGGCAGTATGCGCATACTGATGGTGTGCCCTTTACCGCGCTGGTTTTTGCTGCTCAGTAAATTATTGGCTGGTACTGGCGTATCCATTTTGCAAGCTTATGTTTTTCTGATGATTGCATGGTTTTATGATATTCAGGCACCGTGGCAGGGCTATTTGTGGGTGATGCCCTCTTTGTTGTTGGCAGGTTTGATGTTGGGGGCGCTGGGTTTGTTATTGTCGTCATTTATAAAGCAACTGGAAAATTTTGCCGGTGTGATGAATTTTGTCATTTTTCCAATGTTCTTTATGTCGACCGCATTGTATCCATTATGGAAGATCAAAGAATCTAGTGCGTTACTTTATCAACTGGCTCAATATAATCCTTTTTCCCAGGCTGTAGAGTTGATTCGATTTTCTTTTTATGGCCAGTTTAACAGTCAGGCATTTATTTATACATTGATTGCATTTGTCGTATTTATGGCTGCGGCTATTGTTGGTTATAATCCCTCTAAAGGGATGATGATGCGAAAAGGCGGGGCTTAATGGGGCAAATAATGGATAGTGATGCTAATAACACAGGCTTTCGCTATTTCTCTGTGTTTATCGAAGAGTAAATCACAACAATAAATTCGGTGGATATGTGAAAAACTCTTTTTTTTTGGTAATTCCAGCACAGCAGGATAATCCCCAGCGCCTAAAGGAATTTGAAATCAAGGCTCTGGAACAGTGGGTGCATGAGTTACCAACAGCTAATCCTGCGTTAGCCACCCGTTTACTTTATGATTTTCTAATAGATTTTAATGTCATTAAAATGACGGCCCAGTTAAGGTTGGATGGGCTGGAATTGTTAAGTTCGAGTGTTCATGTTATTGAAGACTATCTTCGATCCAGGCTAATTAGAACGGGTTTTCCAAAAGAGGAGAATGACAAGAAAATTTTGACCGTATTAGTGTCGATTGAAAAGGAGTTCACAATCGGCTATTGGATGGTTCTTAAAGAGTTAACCCGGCGAGAAGTTGGCTGGTTTCAGGGGAAAAATGCAGCATTAGCCGTTCATCGGTGCATCAAAGGCTTGGGAAGTATTGTTGTAAGTCATTTTATTATGGGAATGCCGATACCCGATTGGGTATGGATAGATTTGCATTCCCTGTATAACCTAAGCGGGACCATAAAAAACAGCACTGCCAAGGTAAGTAATTATTTGGGCTCAATCAACAAAACCAGTAGTCCTGAAGAGTGTTATCAACAGATTCTTTTGCTTAGTCTTGCGGACCCCACGGGTCTAATGCAAAAAGAAATTTTGTTGGTTTATGATTTCATAGAAACAGTGAGTTCTTTGGTTAAGCTAAGAAAAGAGCCTGTGCCTGACCAAAATATCCAATGTATTGTTCTAACTGACGAGGATAAAGCCCCGTCCTTCCAACGTGAATCGAGTCTAAAAAATGATTCAGCCATGCTTTATCTGGAGCTTACTAAATTATTCAAGTTCTTTAAGCAGAAAGAAAGATCTAATAATGCTTTGGGGGCAAGGTTTAGCTCGATGCTTGTGTTGAATAAAAGTTTAGAAAAGCCCAGCGCAGAATTATATGATTACCTTGAACAAAGATGGCAGGGGGTTGATCTGCATGGCATACCTTTTTTTAGCGATAGGGCTGATAGATATATTGCTGTAGGTTTGGAATCTACTTATGAGTTGCAAAATGCCGTTGGATCAATAGGTGATAAAAATCTTGAATTTCTTGTTCAATCTGTCTCTGACAGATTATTGTCGGGTATCTTTAAGCAGACAGGGGTTTTATCGGTAGGTAGTCTGGTTAGCTTTAGAAAAACAGATAGTCCCGAATTTAAGCGTTCATTAGGTATTGTTAACAAAGTGGTTGTTGATAAACAAAGTGGCAGAATAAATTTCGGATTGCTTCTGCTGGCTCATCAATCTATGGTCGTTACGTATCTTCAATCAGAAGATGCAGGAAAAGATTCTTTGCAAAAGGGCTTATTCTATAGCGTAAAAGAATCTGATTACGAAAGAAGCTACATTATTACAAACAGCTTTATGTTGAAAGATGATGATATTATTAGAATGTTTTTGAATAACGAAGATTTTACTGTTGTTTTGGGGAACAGAAAAAATGTTGGGTTGGGTTACTGGCAGTTTGAATGCCGAAGAGCGGTTGATAGAAATAAGTCGGCTGGACTTCATTCAAAGAAAGGTTTTGACTTTATTTAAAGTGTGATAATAGTCGAAATGAAAGTGTCGTATAAATATTGCTCTTGAAAAGTTTTGTTATCGTGGTAATTTGGCATGCCAAGTCGATTGTCAGAGAAGAAGTTATCGGCTTTTAAAGATGTGTGTTTAAATGAATTTGAGGGGTGCTGTTTCATAGTTGGATTGTTTGTGTGTATGAGTTACAGATTCAATCAGGTAAAATACTTTAGCAAAACCTAAAAATAAAAAATTACAATTATGAGGATAAGAGATGAGTACTGAAGAAAATCTTAATAAATCAACTGATGCTGCAAAAGAAACGGCTGGCAAGTTGTTTGCTTCAATGATGGAGTTAAAAGAGTCAAATCCAAAAGTATTTTTTGGTATTGTTGGCGGGGTAGTGTTTTTGCTACTTGTACTTATGATGTCTGGTGGTGATTCTCCTATGGTTTCAGGACCTACCGCCAAGAATTTGGTTTCCGGCCAACGGTACGTCTTGAAAAACCCTAATACTTATGAAATTGAATCTCCAATTCAATTGTTGGCAGTTCCTGGCGCTATCGCTGCATTTGATGATAGCGAAGAATTGGAAAAGGGGAAGGTTGATTCCTGTAGGCGTATTGCCCAAGGTACAGCGGTATCTATTCAGGATTTCCAGGATTTTGCAGGAAAGAAGAATGCGTTTGTTAAGGTTCAGGTTGAAGATGGCCAGTGCAAAGACAGTTCAGGTTGGGTTTTGGCAATTGATGTACAATAAAAGTTGACCAATCTTATTAATGGCGTATAATGACCAAATAAATTGAAGCGCGGGAATAGCTCAGTGGTAGAGCACAACCTTGCCAAGGTTGGGGTCGCGAGTTCGAATCTCGTTTCCCGCTCCAATTAATTTCAAAAAAAGCCGCGAATAATCGCGGCTTTTTTACTTTTAGGCTGCGTAGCAAAATGGTTATGCAGTGGCCTGCAAAGCCATCTACGGCGGTTCGATTCCGCCCGCAGCCTCCATTAGTGAATTCAGACAGATACAACGAAGTACATAAACCCGCAAGTCACATGGCTTAGCGGGTTTTTTATTGTCCAATGAAATGCAGTAACATACAATAGAAATCAGCGCATTTAGCAGTAATTATGTCAGTAACAGCATTTTTTAAAGTTACCGCAACAAAAGTTACTGCAAGTACTGTATGTTGTTTTCACTTCAAGGACTTACCACAATGGCTACAAATATTCTTTTTGATGTCTCTATCCGTAATGCAAAGCCCATAGATAAAGACCAGCGTCTTAATGATGGCGGTGGACTGTATCTGCTGATTAAACCCAGCGGCGCAAAGTGGTGGCGATTTGATTACACCATGGTAGGTAGGCGCAAAACATTATCATTGGGCGTTTATCCGAAAACCTCATTAAATGATGCTCGGAAAAAAGCAACAGCAATTGCTAATAAAGTTTCAAATGGGATTGATCCCAGTGCCGAACGTAAAGCTAAAAAAATAGAACAAGTAAAGCAAAAGGAAAATGACCGGCTTATTGACTTAGGGTTGCCCGTACTTAATAGCTTTGAATATGTAGCGCGTGAGTGGGGGATAAAAAAAGTTAACGACTGGGATGATAAAAATAATCGTTCAAAACGGATGCTTGAACGAAACATATTTCCTTGGCTGGGTAGTAAGCCCATAACAGATATTTTACCTAAAGATATTCTGGTTTGTTTGCGACGTATTGAAGATCGCGGAACAATTGAAACGGCACACAGGACATTGCAAATATGTGGGCAAGTATTCCGGTATGCAGTCGCAACTATTGATGGCGTTGATCGGGATATAACTCCCGATTTACGCGGAGCATTGCCACCGGCAAAAGGTGAGCACTTTGCCTCAATTACCGAACCAAAACAGGTTGCTGAATTACTAAGAGCAATCGACAGTTATCAAGGTTCATTAGCGGTTATTTGTGCGCTGAAACTTGCACCTTTGGTATTTGTGCGTCCTGGCGAATTACGCGCGGCAGAGTGGGAGCATATTAACCTTGAGTCTAAAGAATGGCGTTACTTTGTATCAAAAACCAAGACAGAACATATTGTTCCGCTTTCGAATCAAGCCGTAAAAATATTGGAAGAACTGTGCCCGCTTACCGGGCATGGGCGTTTTGTGTTTTCGTCGGAGCGTACCCCGCGTGGTGATAGATGTATGAGTGAGAATACTATAAATGCAGCCTTAAAAAGAATGGGTTTTGGCAAGGATATAATGACCGGTCACGGTTTTAGAGCAATGGCTAGGACGATACTTGATGAAGAGTTGGGCGTTAGAGTTGATTTTATTGAACATCAACTTGCACATGCTGTTAAAGATCCAAACGGACGCGCCTATAATCGAACAGCTCTTTTACCGGGACGACATAAGATGATGCAGCAATGGTCAGATTATCTGGACAATCTAAAGAATGGGGCACAAGTTCTACCATTTAAAAATATCGGTTAACATAAAGACTCTGATAAATAACTAATATAATAAATCACACTGCTATAATCCAATTTAACCGAATAGCCTTAGCAGGGCAGGTAAGGCAAGCAGCACTTACCCCCTTTAATTTATTTTTTCTAAACAACTTTACTTAGGCAAGGTGTTATTTTGGTTGATGTTTTTTTTCGCGGTTATGGGCAGTGGCGTCTTGATATAGATAAAGAATTATCTGGCCTAGACATGTCTTTTACTGAGTATCTATCTGATATATATCAAGCTGATGGCGTTTTTCGGCTAAATAAAAATGATGAAACTGCTTATAAGCATACAAAAAGTCTTGAAAACTTCGATATTAAATATTTATTAAGAAGCGAACATCCAGATTGTGAGTTTTCAAGATATATAAACAGTGGTGGACACATAGTCCAATGCTATCTAATCCCATACGATATAGATGACCTTTACTTTTGCCTTGAGTCAAATCAGCCTAAACCAATAATTTTAACAATTGCAGAATCATACGAACCGAACACCAAAGAAGTTCTAACTATAAAACCAAATGAGACTAATAAAGGTCGAAGGCCAGCACAAATCAATTTATTACTGTCAACTATTGATGAAATGCAATATGAGCGTCTAAATATCCCAGTTGGAGGAAAGAAAAAAACACTCGAAATATGTTTAGAAAATAAAAAAGTTTTTTCTACAGAGTCAGTCTTTAACGCAGTATGGTCAGAACTAAGCAAGGATGGTCATATATCAATCACAGGGAAAGATAAATATCTTTAAAATCAGCACTGTTAACCTGTTACGTTAAAAAAAGGTGAGGTTGTGAGTCTTTACATAACACTACCCTGAATTCGTAAGATAGCCCCAACATCATTAAATAAATGTAACGGGGACTTAACAAATGCAACAAGCAACTATTACGAAAACCAGCGGCACCGAATTAAATCAAATTAATATTAGTTCGTTACCTGAAACCGGATTTTTACGAATCTGGCATATCATAGGCAACAAAAAAACCAACATCCCTGCACTTATTCCAATAAGTGGAACATCTTTCTTAAATGGCGTCAAATCTGGTAAATATCCGAAGCCAGTTAAGCTTGGAGAAAGAACAACAGCTTGGCGCGTTGAAGACATAAGAGAGCTAATAACTAATATAAGTTGCTGATATGTTGAATTAAAGCGTAAATAATTTAGATAGCCAGCGTATTTACAGTTAAGAAATATTTAGTATTTAGTTCTATTGAGTGAAAACAACTAAATTTATTGTAAATTTAAAACTAAATACTAATGATTCTTGTTTATATTTAAGCATATAGAGGTATAGCTTCTATTCCATTGTATTAATGATGGTTTTTAACTTCTATCTTTACAACTTCTTACTTGTAAAAAATAAAATTTAGCAGATGGCCGTATTTACTAGGTGTTTATACCTAGTATTGCTAAAATCTGAATGAGTGGCGATGAAGCCTATAAGCTTAAGTGCTGCAGGGCAGAGGTAGCTTGTAATCTTATTAAGTTAACGGAAGTAGGTATTTTAAATGAATTCTCATTTTATTGCTTTTTTTATACCAGTTGCTGGTATAGGTATTATTTGTCTTATAAAAAAATTAATAGTTGATCGTATAGAACCTATAACACCTGAAAAAAATATAGAAAATCCAATAGAATCAGTCTTAAATAGCAATCAACCTAAAAGCAATTTGAATATAGTTATTATTCTTGGAATTATCGGAGTAATAGGAAGTTTTTTTATGGATACATCAATATCTTCAGGCGATATTAGAGTTAAAAATATTGGGCTAATGCAGCAACAACAGAACATGTTGATTGTTTCTGGATTAGTCGTTTTAATAGGAGTTATTATGTCAATGATAAAATCAAAAAATATCGTAGACTCATCAGAACTTAAAGCTTGTCCTTATTGCGCTGAATCTATTAAAAAAGAGGCTATTTTATGTAGATATTGTGGTAAAGATGTCATATAAATTAGTGCTATAAAAATATTAATAATGTGCGTGCATCTACTTGTAACAGGGCTATAAAGGAAAGAAGATAATACACAAGCACATTGTGACAATTGCAATTCAACTTGGATTTTTTAAATAATTTTTAGGATTAATATGAAATATGTTGTCATAGTTACCAGTAGATTTTTATGTTTATTTTGGGTCGTTGCACCTACACTTATCAAAGATAAAGTTGTTGGACTAGTTACTTTTTCAAGCACTGATCGTCAATGCTTTAACTATTACAAAAATAAGGACAACTACTTCAAAGATCCAGACTCTGCATATATGGAAAGTAGCCTTATCTGGACTAAAACAGATAACCTAGATGAGCTAAGAGAGCATCAAAATATTATTGAGATTGATAAAGTTATTAATATTAAAGAATACGATTCTATTGTAAAGGTAAAAGTAAGAGCGCGAAATAGTATGGGCGGGTATGCTTCTGAAGACATATATTGTCCGTTGGCTGACAACAACCTCATCAATACACTTGACTCACTAAAGTATGACACACGCTATACATTAAAAAAACTTATTGAAAGAGATGATTTAATAAGAGAGTAATGCACTTCAAATGACTTTTCAAAAATAAACAAAGCATCTTTCTTACGAGTTAACCATGATCAAAGTAAATAAGTAACTATTAACATCTAGCCACATCTAATAGTAAGTATTGTTAGGTAAAAAGGTACTCCGCAGAGGTTTAACTACTGCGTGATCAATAGATGCTATATCTATGCACATATCAAATTTTACAGACCAACTACTTTATAATAAGTAAATACTAAGTATAGGTTAAAGGAGAAGCAACTAAACCTAGTTGTTAAATCTTATCATAACTAGGTTAGCTGAATAGATACTAAAGCATCTATTCTAAGTTAACTGCATATTAACATAAGCTACACTAAAATTAATCAAGTAATTGATTTTAGCATAATAAATTAATAAATTAGAATGTGTCACTTTTTTACTACAAGAAGGTATTAGTTAAATTTTTGTGTAATTCTTGTAGATAAAAAGTGACACGTTTTTTCTCTTACTGGAAAAAATAATGAACCATAAATTGGTTAATACCATAACTACTGAAAATATATATTCTGGTTTATTTGTAAAAAACTACCCTTCTTTATGTAATCTATTAAATGATAAAGTAAAGAAGGGTAAATCAAAAATTTTACAACTAGAAGAATGGAAAAGAATATTTAACTTTGATCGTGAAATAAATAATGGTTGCATTGGTAGAGGTTATAAGATAATTGAAGTTTACCTTACAGAAAAGTCTAAGGAACGTAAGCTAGCGATTAAAACTATTATCAGAAATCTAGTGATTTTAGAAGATTTACTGAATGAATTAGATGAAACCAAAGAAAAGAATTAATCATATAGAACAACTAAGGAATTATATTTACTACTTGGTATTTGTAATGATGATTTTTTTAAAAATAGACATATAAGTCAGTTAAAGCTAAAAAATAATCCTATGAATTTAGCCCTTTATAATAAAAGTATTTTCTTTAGAATCCCTTTAAATGATGTCAGGTCATTTTATGAAGATATTGATAGCAAAGGAAGAAGTGTTATTTATGGATTACTGACAACCCTACAAAAACAATGCAATGTTGAAATAGACAAATCTTATAATATATGTATTGATTTAGTTAATGATATATACAGATATTGTACTGAATATGAATATTCTTTGATTAAGTCGGCTATAGGTAGAACATTACCTAAATATTCAAAAGAAGATGAACATGGAGTAATGATAATACCAACAGAGAAAGATATATTTTTATCTAGGAAATTCGATGTATTCTACAAAGATGTTGCTAATGATAGTATATTACAGGAATCAGGGATAAAAAAATTCTATACTATTTATAAGTTCACATTTACATCTAGCATATTGAAATTTATTGAATTATATAACAAAGATATACATGTGTCTGATAAATCAATGTTTTTGAATCAAAGAATGATTAAATCTATTGAACTTAGTACCTGCAAAAGAATAATCAAGCATAGCAAACTTCTGTGCCAATTACTTATAAAGAATCCAACTATAGATATGGATGAGCTTTGTACTAAATATCGAATTACAGGGTTAAGGGGTAAAGATAATGAATATTGGCATGATAGGAAGCTATTGATTAATAAGTTAATTAATCAATATGAAGAGATCAAGGTAAAATCTGAAGTAAAAATAAGAACTGGTCGATGGGTGCCACCCGTAGTAAAAATAAATCTAGATGCATGGAAAACTTAAATCTAGACACTTTATTAAATTACTATTTACTTCTAACGACACCAGAAAATTTTTCTAAAAAAATCCGGCCTATATTAACTAAGAGCGTAATCTTTTTACGCTAACTGTTACGGGTTCAGGAAGTACCTTTCTCCAAACACCCAACAGTCAAACATATATCTTATCAAATAGCTTTGCAACTTGAATTGTTTGTAATAATTAAAATATTGTCATCTACCTTGCTGATTTATAGCCAGCCTAAACGCGTCATACAATCAAGTTTAAGTCCAACAAAAATACGCCTGCTTTCTGGGTCATCCTGAACAGCTTGCTTCATACCAGCAGGGTTGACTGATTTATTATATATGGAATTCTCACAGTAAGTTTCTGCTCTAGCCCTATCGGCATACCCTGACCAAGCATGGCGGTCATAAGGTGCGTCTTGTTGACTAAGCTGGGCATATTTTTCTAGACCAGCGCAAGAAGGTAGGAGTATTAGAAATGTTGTGGCAATGATTATTTTTTTCATAAGAGAGATTTTCATGTCCTATCAAACAGTGTGTTAGAAAAATAAAGACTGCATAATTGTTACGTTATTTAATGTACCCTAAATTCTCCAGTTAATCCGTTCTGGGTTGTATTATTAAAACTGCTAAGCTTTAACTAACACTATATATTTTGCTTCAAGTATATATCAATTCAAGTTAATGACGGCCATTGTGTCGCCTTTTTTGTTTCTGGCTTATTAGGCTACTTATTTCTTTTAGGCTATGCCAGCCAAACTAAATGAATTTATCCAGCACGGGGCTAATTTTAGTCTAGTGGGTTAAGTTGTAAGTTTGGTGCTTGCTTGAATAAATTAATTTTATCTTGTGGCTTGCCATTAGCTCAGAAAATAAATTTATAGAGCTGAATAATTTAATGCAACTTTAGAGTGATGACGAAAAGTTAAGGGCTGGAATGATACCAGTGCATTTTGGTTGAAATTTCGGCAATTGTTGCGGGTGATCGAAAATGAATTTATACACAGTCACGCCGACTTCATGCAGTAACTTTGTCAGTAACAGTTATAATTGAAAAGCAAATAATGTAGTATTTACGGTGCTTGTAGAGCCTTTTGTGATAGAGCCCGCACCAAAAATAGGGTTAAAATACCCCAAATTAATTAGTAAAAGTGGTTGAAACCACTTTGAGACGTCTTGGTAGGGGGCTACGCGAGATATGGCAACAATAAGAAAACGCGCATCGGGAAGCTGGGAAATTATTATTCAGTATAAAGGGGGTTTGCCTAAGCCGCATTATGCGAGTGCCGATACCGAAGAGGCGGCAAGAGTTTATGCATTGGGTGTAGAGCGGTTATTAGATCAAGGGATATTACCGTTGAACTACAGGAATCTACTCCAGCGCCCGTTAAATTTGTCGACACTTGGGCTCGGCAATATTTAGTTCAGGTGTCTATTTCTGAATCTGATCGGCTATTGCTAAATGCTATGCTGCCCAAATTGGCTACGTTTAAGATTTCACAATTGAATAGTGCCTGGGCGCAAGACTGGGTAACTGAAATGAAGCGCATAGATAAGCTATCTCCCAGTTCGATTCGGCATAAGGTTGGTGCGCTCGCAAGGTTGCTGGATTGGTGTTTGCGTAATGATTGGCTTGGCTCTAATTCTTTGCGACTGTTGCCAAAGCGCTATGCAAGTTACACTGATTCAGATGGCGATAAAAAGATTGATACTGAACGGGATCGACGCTTGCATCCTGGTGAATATGAAAAGATTTTGTGGGTGTTGGCTGGAAATTTCTCTGAAGGTGTTCAGCGCGGCATTACGACAAATGATCGACTTGCGTGGGAGTTGTTATTTACCCTTGCAATTGAAACAGCTATGCGACTGCGTGAAATGTACACACTGTCAATAGGGCAGGTTGATTTGGGAAAGAAAACGATATTTCTGGATAAAACAAAGAATGGAGATAAGCGGCAAGTTCCGCTGTCATCAGTTGCCTTAGCTGCATTAACAGGCTGGAATTTCCATAATGATTTAATTTTTCCATTTTGGGATGGCAAACATGAATCGTTGCGTCATACTACAATGAAGTTAAGCCGGAAGTGGACAGCAATTGCCAGGCTTGCTGGGTGTGAAGATTTACATTTTCATGATTTTTAGTGGCCATAAGGACTTACAAATGCTTAAGCGGTATGTCAATATTAGAGGATCTGATTTGGCAGAAATGTTGTGGTAATTATCCACTGACATTTCCCAGTTTTAGCGGGGATTATCGGTTATGAGGGTGCATATTTATGGGGTTTGCTACATGTTCGCAAAGCCTATCAATAATGGTCTCGCAATCCAGTACTTACGTCAACTTACCTTCCCAATTTCTGGGAAACTTCAGTCATCCATACGCCGTAATATTAACTAGGCGATCTTTGCGGGGTCTTCCTCTCTTTATAGGTTTCGTAGTACCAACTCCTTGCACAGCTTTCATCGCATTATAATGTTGGCGCCGATTGAAAATTGACCAGGATAATTGCTGTATAGCGTAATCTACAGCATTAAAATAGTCGACCAGACTAAGTTAGTTTTACCTCCCTTTTGCTATTGAACCGTCACTTTGAAATAAAGAAAGATTCATCCTATTCATCTGCATCAACCTCTGCAGTATCTGAGGTTGGAGACACAC
>CAILCX010000072.1 GCA_903832775.1 uncultured Methylobacter sp.
AAGCTTCTATGGTAATCTTTAGCAGTTCTCTGGTTAACGAAGAGAGGTCGGCCTCCGACTTAATGCCACGTGCCAAATCCTGAATTGCTGAAACTAAAACTGGGTCGTTGATGATATTGCTCATTTTCATTCATCCTAAGGGAATTTTACTACGCTGAAAATAAGCAGTTACACGAAATTATTTACACCCTCAAAATAAAAACCTTGAGCCGTATCGCAACCACATTCTTTTAGATATTCCAGTTGTTCTTCGGTTTCCACACCCTCAGCCACTACTTTCAAACGCAAGCTTTTTGCCATACTCACAATAGCACTGACAATAGTATTGGCATCACTGCCTTTAGAGATATCTTTGATAAAGGCTCGGTCTATTTTTAGTTTATCCAGTGGCAGTTTGGTCAGATAACTGAGTGATGAATAGCCAGTGCCGAAATCATCGATAGAAAAGTTGATGCCGAAATTCCTGCATTTCGCCATAAAATCGAACGTCACTTCATGATTCTCCATCATCATGCTTTCAGTAAGTTCCAGTTCCAGACAATCAGGTGGAATGTCGTTTTCATTGATAATGTCGATAATCTGACAGAATAGAAGAGGGTTCTGTAATTGCCGCAATGACAAGTTAATTGCCACCTTGATGGGGGAGTGTCCTTCCGTTAACCAGGATTTAATATCAAGGCATGCCTGTTTTAGCACCCACAGTCCAATTTGCATGATGAGTCCACAGTCTTCGGAAACAGGGATGAATTCGGCAGGGCTAATCATGCCATGCTGAGGATGAGGCCATCTGATTAATGCTTCAACAGCTAAAATTTGTCCGCTAACAAGATCGGTTTGTGGCTGGTAGTGCAGCAAGAATTGCTCCTGTTCCAGCGCTAATTGCAGATCTCTTTCCATGGCAAGGCGATACTCTATTTTACTGTTCATTTCAAAATCGAAAAAACAGCTTTTGCGGCCCCCGGAATTCTTGGCGTGATACATCGCAATATCTGCATGACGAGTTAGAACATCACTGGTGTCTCCATCATGAGGATAGATACTGATACCTATGCTTGTACCGATATTTAGAAAATGCTCATTAATTTCGAATGGGGTATTAATAACGTCAATAATTTTTCCGGATACCTTGGACGCCCCAGCGGCTCCGGTATTGGGTAGCAGCACTACAAACTCATCCCCACCTAATCTGCCAGCTATATCAGCGTTACACAGGCAGTCTTTGATCCGTTTACTGACAAGCTGTAGCAACAGATCACCCGTATGATGCCCCAGTGTATCGTTGACGATCTTAAAGTTATCCAGATCAAGAAACAACAAGGCGAAACTCTTGTTCTCCCAGTCGGAATAGATTATGGCCTGGTCAATGCGTTCGTGAATCAGGCTGCGATTGGGTAATTGGGTAAGGGTATCATAATGGGCCAGACGATAAATCTGCTTTCGCGAATTGACATGCTCGGTAATATCAATAAGCGTAACAGTGATGTTTAGAAGCTCACCTTTATTGTTGATTTCCGGAAAAGCGTTCGCCATAACCCATACTCTGTCGTCCAGATCAGGTCGGTTAATACCGATAACCCTGTTTTTTACCGCTTTGTGATGTCGGATAACCTGATTAACCGGGCACTGATCGAAAGGCATCAGCGTTTCATCTTCGCAAAGGAAAGTGGGCGAAAAATCTTCAAACACCTGATTAATTATTTGTTTTTCACTCAAGCCCAAGAGAAAGATGGCTTGCTGATTTAATGAAATAATTTTCGAATCAGGGCCGTGGATCATCACCCCCGCATTGATTTGCTCAAGCAGAAAACGATGTTTTTCTTCGCTTTGCCTAAGAGCCTCTTCAGCGTAAATAAGTTCTGAGATATCTGTCCAAACCCCAATGATTTCTTTAGGTTTTCCGGCTGAATTAATAATCAGTTTGGCGCGATCCCTAATCCATTTCCAATGACCGTTTTTCATTTTGAAACGGTATTTACGCAATATGATTTTACCGGCAACAATATCGTTCATGCCGGAAATGACTAGATTCTTATCATTCGGATGAATATTGTTTATCCATAAGTCTGGATTTTGAAGAAAATCGTCAGCCTTATAACCTAACAATTGCTTGATGTTATCTGATAGAAAGGTAATACCAAAAACACCTTCAGGCTCGCAGGTGTATATTGTTACAGGAGCTTGGGACATTAGATGCTCAAGACGATAAAGCTTTTGCTCAGTATTATTGCTAGCCCGATGTTCAAAGATGTTTTTAAATGATGGAGAATTTTCCATTAGTTACTATTCGTTTGTGCCGGCTATTGAATTTTTCTCGTTCCCACGCGCTGCGCTGTGACTCTATCCCGGTAAGGTGTTTACTGTCACCTTGTATTGCTACAAATCATTCAAGGCCTGAGCAGGATCGGTATGTTTTAGATTAAAGGCTGCTGCCACGGCGGCATAGGTCAAAGTACCACGATAGGTATTAAGCCCGTGTTGCAAGGCCGGATCGTTTCGCACGGCATCCAGACCCTCATTGGCCAGGCGTAAGGCGTAGCCGGCAGTTTGATTGTTCAGGGCAAAAGTGCTGGTACGGGGTACGGCCCCCGGCATATTGGCGACACAATAATGTACTACGCCATTGACTTCAAAAGTTGGATTGCTGTGAGTAGTCGGACGGGTCGTTTCTACACAACCACCCTGATCAACGGCTACGTCAACAATAACCGATCCTTTGCGCATGGTCGTTAGCATATTCCGGGTAATCAGCCAGGGCGCTCTTCCACCGGGTATTAAAATTCCGCCGATGACCAGATCGGCAGTTTGGATAAGTTCTTCGATCGTCGCTTCATCGCTAATCCGCGTTTGTAATTGCCCCCGGTAAATATCATCCAGATATTTTAAGCGGGCATGACTGATGTCCAGTACGGTAACTTGTGCGCCCAGGCCGACCGCAACCCTTGCAGCATTGGTGCCGACTATGCCGCCACCTAAGATAACAACATTGGCCGGAGCCACACCCGGTACGCCGCCCAATAAAACACCACGACCGCCATGTGATTTTTGTAAATGCGTAGCTCCAGCCTGAGTTGCCATGCGTCCTGCGACTTCACTCATGGGTATTAATAAGGGCAGGCTACCATCTGGGGTTTGTACGGTTTCATAAGCGATGCCTGTAGTACCACTGGCCAACAGGGCTTCGGTCAGCGGTTTATCGGAGGCCAAATGTAAATAGGTGAAAAGTAACAAGTCCTGTCTGAGGTATTGATATTCTGAGGCAATCGGTTCTTTGACTTTAATTACCAGGTCTGCCGCCCAGGCATCTTCGGCGTGAGGCACAATTTGCGCACCTGCAGCTTGATATTCTTCGTCAAAAAGTGAACTACCTTCTCCCGCGCCGCTTTGTACCAGCACCCGATGTCCTCTGCGAGTTAAGGCTTGGACTGAACCGGGGGTCAGACCGACGCGATATTCGTTGTCTTTAATTTCTTTGGGTAGTCCGATCAGCATGGTTAAACTCCTTGTTATTGGGATTTGTCGCGTGAGTAAAGCCTTACTTTTACAAGATGAATTCAAGAACTTATGTAATTCAATATGACTTTTATAATAGGAGTCTATAGCGATTTTCTCGTTTAACAAAGCAACATAATTCGATACCTATATCTTACAAATCGATATTGTTATGATTTATTGAAGAGAAAAACTGATTCTTGACAGAACCGGCTGACTTAAAGTAACTTAAAAAAAAGCAAGCTGACCGGATAACCGGAGGCCGGTGCGCCATCAAAGGCCACCGGTTTTTTTTGGCCAAAATTTACCTGAGGGCAGAGCAAAAAACGCACAGGTCATACGGCTGAACTTACAACTATTACGAACCGGGTTATTGCTATGCACCAATTATTGCCTGAACGCACCCCCTTAAACGAGGAGCAGCTTCGCTTATTCCAACAACTTCTTCCCGCTTTATCGCAGGAGCAAGTCGCTTGGGTTGGGGGATATTTGACCGGCTTGGTTGCAAATGTTGCAACAACTGCCCCAAGTCCAGGTGTCAATGCAGACATCACTATACTGGTCGGCTCGCAAACCGGAAATTGTGTAGAGTTGGCTGAACAGACCCTGCAATTGGCTGCCAGTCGAGGCTTGAAGGCTGTCATCAAAGACATGGGCGATTACAAGTTTGTGCAATTAAAGGCAGAGAAAAATTTGCTGGTTATCGTCAGTACCTACGGTGAAGGCGAACCACCTGACAATGCCAAGGAATTAGTCGAGTATTTATTCAGCAAGCGTGCGCCAGCATTGCCACAAACGCATTTTTCGGTGTTGGCTCTAGGCGATTCCAGTTATGAGTTTTTCTGCAAAACCGGTATAGACTTTGATTTAAGGCTGGAAGCGTTGGGCGCGACGCGGACACATCCGCGGGTTGATTGTGATGTTGATTATGAAACCGACGCGGAAGCCTGGATGGAAGGGGTATTGTCTGAATTGGCGAGTCGGGTGGCTACAGCTCCCCAGGCGGTTGGCTTTTCGTTGCCTTCTGTTGCCAGCACCTCAATTTATTCAAGAAAACTCCCGTTTCCTGCGGTGTTACTGGACAATATTGTGCTGAATGGTCGAGGTTCGAACAAGGAAACCCGGCATCTGGAATTATCGCTGGAAGGTTCAGGATTGACCTATGAACCGGGTGATGCGCTCGGAGTTTATTCAACCAATGCCCCAGAGGTAGTCGAGACGCTGTTGCAAGCACTGCAGTTTGATGGAACCGAGCAGGTTAGTATTGAGGGCGAGGCCAGTTCGCTTTTTGACGCGTTGTTTCGTCATTATGAAATTACTACCATTACCCGGCCGGTGATTCAGAAATATGGCTGGCTGGCCAACAACGGGGAACTGCACGAGGTGTTGGATGACCCGCAGCAACTGAAAGATTATTTGTTTGGCCGGGAAGTTATTGATTTAGTGAGCGATTTTCCAGTGGAGGGTTTATCGCCACAGGTGTTTATCGAGTGTCTGCGTAAACTGCCGCCACGTTTGTATTCAATTGCCTCCAGTTTGAAACAACATCCTGACGAAGTGCATATCACCGTGGGTGTAGTGCGTTATAACTCGCATGGTAAGGATCGCAAAGGTGTGTGCTCGACCTATCTGGGTGAGCGCATCGGCGAAGACACAACTATTCCCGTTTATATTGATCGTAATAATAATTTCAAACTTCCAGCTGATCTGACTACGCCGATTATTATGATCGGTCCCGGCACCGGCATCGCACCGTTTCGGGCCTTTATCGAAGAGCGTGAAGCGCTGGGTGCTACCGGTAAAAACTGGTTGTTTTTTGGCGATCAACATTTTGAAACCGATTTTTTGTATCAGACCGAATGGCAGAAATACCTCAAAAATGGCGTTTTGACCCGGATGAATGTTGCTTTCTCCCGTGACCAATCGCAGAAAATCTATGTACAACATCTGATGATTGAACACGGTAAAGAGCTTTACACCTGGTTGCAGGAAGGCGCTCATCTTTACGTCTGCGGCGATGAAAAAAGCATGGCGCATGACGTACATCAAGCGTTATTACATGTTATAGCGACAGAAGTCGGTCAGGATTATGCAGAGGACTATGTGACCAAGCTGCAAAAGGAAAAGCGCTATCAACGGGACGTCTATTAAATAAGGTTTAAACGATGATCAATATAACACCAGAAGAATTAGAGCTTGAACTGGCAAGACGGGTTGAAGTTGAACGGATCAAAGACAAAAGTAATTATTTACGCGGCACGCTGGTCCAGAGCCTTCAAGATCCGCTGACCGGAGCACTGGCCGAGGATGACACTCAGTTATCCAAATATCATGGCATTTACCAACAGGATGACCGTGACTTACGGGACGAGCGCCGAAAGCAAAAACTGGAGCCGCACTTTCAGTTTCTGGTGCGTATCCGGGTGCCAGGTGGTGTGTGTACGCCAACGCAATGGCTGGAAGTGGACCGTATAGCCAATACCTGGTGTAACAACAGCATTCGCCTGACCACGCGCCAGGCTTACCAGTTGCATGGCATCGTCAAGCGGAATCTGAAAGTTACCATAGCAGCAATTAACGGGGCCTTGATGGATACCATCGCCGCTTGCGGAGACGTGAATCGCAACGTAATGAGCACTGCCAATCCGGAGCAATCCAGGCTGCATACCGAAGTTTATGAATACGCCCGATGCCTCAATGAGTATTTGACTCCCCGCACCACTGCCTACCATGAAATCTGGCTGGACGAGAAGTTGCTGTCCACGACTCGGCAAGATGAGGAGCCTATTTATGGCAAGCACTATTTACCGCGTAAATTTAAAATAGCCCTAGCCATTCCTCCCAGTAATGATGTGGACCTGTTTGCCAACGATCTTGGTTTTATCGCGATCGTCGAGGATGGTCAATTGCTTGGTTTTAATGTTACTGTCGGTGGCGGCTTGAGCATGACTCACGGCGAGACCGAAACTTATCCGCGCCTGGCCGATGTGATCGGTTACTGCCCCAAGAACAAGACGCTGCAGGTTGCCGAAGAAATCGTTAAGATACAGCGTGATTTTGGTGATAGAACCAATCGCAAACATGCGCGTTTTAAATACACCATTGATGACCGTGGCACCGACTGGCTTAAGATTGAGCTGAATAACCGCTTGGGATGGACTATAGATCCGCCCCGAGCCTTTACCTTTGAACATTCAGGCGATCGCTACGGCTGGGTCGAGGGTATTGATGACCACTGGCATCACACCTTGTTTATCCCAAACGGACGCATAGTTGATACCGAAGCCTATCCGGTAATGACCGGGCTTCGTGAAATCGCCAAAGTGCATGAAGGTGACTTCAGGCTGACGGCCAATCAGAATCTTGTGATCGGCCAGGTCAGCAGTAAACAAAAACCGGTTATTGATGCGCTGTTAAAAAAATACCAACTGTTAGGTGCCGAACAGCTGACCGCACTGCGTTTAAATGCCATGGCCTGCGTCGCTTTTCCAACCTGCGGCTTGGCGATGGCCGAAAGCGAGCGCTACTTGCCGTCGTTAATCGATAAGCTGGACATAATTCTTAAAGAGACGGGACTGGAAAACGAGCCGATCCTGATCCGCATGACCGGTTGTCCGAACGGCTGTGCACGTTCCTCTCTTGGCGAAATCGGTTTTATCGGCAAAGCACCGGGTAAATACAATCTGTATCTGGGTGCCGGATTTCATGGTCAACGGCTAAATAAACTGTATCGCGAGAATATCAATGAAGAACAGATTATTGCCGAACTAGGTCCCATTCTTCATAGGTATAGTCGTGAGCGGGAAGCAGGTGAACGCTTGGGCGATTTTGTAATCAGGACCGGGTATGTCAAGGCAGTGCTGGCCGGCAAGAATTTTCATTCATGACCAGTCATGCCCTAACATAACTCAACTACAGCCATTTAATAATAAGGCAGGTATGCTTTGATCGATTATAAACTGACCCACCTTAAACAACTGGAAGCGGAAAGCATTCATATTATTCGTGAAGTCGCCGCCGAATTTGAACGTCCGGTGATGTTGTATTCCGTGGGTAAAGACTCTGCCGTCATGTTGCATTTGACTATGAAA
>CAILCX010000073.1 GCA_903832775.1 uncultured Methylobacter sp.
CGAAGGGCAAGGTTTTTCGACCTTCGCCCTTCGCCTTTGGTCTATTTTTTACAGCGTTTTAAACGCGCTACGACCTGCATAAACCGCCAAGTCACCTAATTCTTCTTCGATTTTCATCAGACGATTGTATTTGGCAACACGATCAGAACGGCTTAAAGAACCGGTCTTGATTTGTCCTGTGCCAGTGGCAACGGCCAAATCGGCAATGGTAGTGTCTTCAGTCTCGCCTGAACGATGTGATACAACAGCAGTATAACCAGCCGCATGTGCAGTGTTAATTGCTTCCAGCGTTTCGGTTAAAGTACCGATTTGGTTTACTTTAATCAGGATTGAGTTGGCAATGCCTTTTTCAATACCTTCTTTTAAAGTAGCTGGATTAGTCACGAATAAATCATCGCCAACCAACTGGATTTTGCTGCCCAATTTTTCGGTTTGATCTTTCCAGCCGGTCCAGTCATTTTGATCCAGGCCGTCTTCGATAGAAATAATTGGATATTTATCAACCCATTCAACAAAGAAATCATTCATTTCAACTGAGTTGAAACTTCTGCCTTCTGCCGATAATTCATAACGGCCGTCTTTGTAGTATTCAGAACTGGCTGCATCCATCCCTAAGAAAATATCGACACCGGCTTTATAACCCGCTTTTTCAATGGCTTCCAGAATGACTTCGATAGCTTCTTCATTGGAAGACAAATTAGGCGCGAAACCACCTTCGTCACCGACTGTCGTCGCCAAACCTTTGGCTTTTAAAACTTTGCTCAGATTATGGAATACTTCTGCGCCGTAACGAATCGCTTCGCGGAAAGTTGGTGCGCCGACCGGCAAGATCATGAACTCTTGTAAATCAACGCTGTTATCAGCATGTGAACCACCGTTGATGATGTTCATCATCGGTACCGGCATAATGAATTTACCGCTGGTGTTCAAATGACGGTATAAAGGCACGCCCGCTTCTTTAGCCGCCGCATGAGCTGCTGCCAAAGATACCGCTAAAATAGCGTTGGCACCTAATCGGCCTTTGTTTTCAGTGCCGTCCAGCGCGATCATTTTGTTGTCGATACCTGCCTGGTCAGCAACATCCATACCGATAATCGCAGCGCGAATTTCGGTGTTTACATTATTAACTGCGGTTAATACACCTTTACCCAAATAACGGGCCTTGTCATTGTCACGTAACTCTATCGCTTCACGTTCACCAGTTGATGCGCCGGATGGCACCATGGCGCTGCCAATCACACCGGACGCCAAAATCACATCCGCTTCCAGAGTCGGGTTGCCACGTGAATCTAAAATTTCTCTAGCTTTAATATCAACGATTTGAGTCATGTTGTTTTTTCTCTATGGGTTAAAAATAAAAGCACAGTGCTTCGGTTTAAAAAATCGTAATAACTATAAATTACAACGTTGTTTCGATAAACGCTTGCTGTTTTACTGCATTATCGATAATTGCCAGTGTTTCCAATAATTCGCGCATTCTGTGTAAAGGCCAAGAATTAGGACCGTCACTTTTTGCTTCCGCAGGATTAGGATGGGTTTCCATAAATAAGCCGGCAATACCAACTGCGACAGCGGCTCTGGCTAACACAGGAACAAATTCACGTTGTCCACCTGAGACCGTACCTTGTCCACCAGGCAATTGCACCGAATGAGTCGCATCAAATACAACGGGACAATCGGTATCGCGCATAACCGCCAGAGAACGCATATCCGAAACCAGATTGTTATAACCAAAAGAAACGCCGCGTTCGCAGACCATAATCTGTTGATTGCCAGTCGCTTTAGCCTTGTTGGCAACATGCACCATATCCCAGGGTGCCAAAAACTGACCTTTTTTAATATTAACCGGAATACCCTGCGAGGCAACTTGCTGAATAAAATTGGTTTGCCTACATAAAAACGCGGGCGTTTGCATCACATCAACAACCGCAGCGACTTCGGTCAATGGCGTATCTTCATGCACATCGGTCAAAACTGGCACACCGATTTGTTGTTTCACTTTTTCGAGTATTTTAAGTCCCTGCTCTACGCCCGGCCCACGATAACTTTCGTGTGAGGAACGGTTCGCTTTATCAAATGATGACTTGTAGATAAAGGGGATGTTCAATGCCGTTGTTAATTCTTTCAAATAACCAGCAGTATCCAGTGCCATTTGTTCACTTTCAATAACACAGGGACCTGCTATCAAAAAAAACGGTTGATTCAATCCTGCTTCAAAACCACATAGTTTCATAATATCTCACTCGTTTCCAAATTCTTGATTCGCATTACAATGCAGTTTTTTATGTTCAACAGCCGCGTTTACAAAACCGGAAAACAACGGATGACCTTTTCGGGGTGTTGAAGTAAATTCCGGATGAAACTGACAAGCCAAAAACCAGGGATGATCAAGTATTTCTATCACTTCAACCAAACGTCCATCAATTGATTTACCAGAGAATCTCATGCCGGCATTTTCAAGCTTTTCCAGATACTGAGCATTAAACTCATAACGATGACGATGTCTTTCCGTAATTACATCTTTCTGATAAAGCTTGAACGCCAAGGAGTCTGATTGTAAGCGACATTGCTGGCCGCCCAATCGCATTGATCCACCCAGATCTGATTCTTCGTTGCGTACTTCCAGCTGGCCATCCTCAGCCATCCATTCAGTAATCAAACCAATCACCGGATGCGGGGACTTAGGCAAAAATTCAGTGCTATGCGCACCTTCCAAGCCGGCCATATCGCGGGCAAATTCAATAACAGCAACCTGCATGCCCAGACAAATACCCAAATAAGGAATTTTGTTTTCCCGTGCATATTTGACCGTAGCAATTTTTCCTTCCACGCCACGTTCGCCAAAACCACCTGGCACTAAAATAGCATCAACGCCTTTTAGCCGAGCAACGCCCTCATCTTCTATCATTTCAGAATCGATATAAACGATATTGACCTTGGTTCGAGTTCGGATTCCCGCATGAATCAAAGCTTCATTCAACGATTTATAGGCATCAGTGTGATCAACATACTTACCAACAATTGCGATGGTTGTTTCGCTGACAGGGTTTTCCTGCGCATCAACCACAGCGATCCATTCCGCTAAATTAGCCAGTGGCACGTTCAACCTTAATTTGTTAACAACGATTTCATCCAAACCTTGCTCGTGCAACATCAACGGTATTTTATAAATTGAATCTGCATCAACCGCAGAAAAAACCGCTTTTTCTTCCACGTTAGTAAATAACGCAATTTTAAGACGCTCACTTTGCGGTATTGGCTGTTCAGAACGACAAATTAAAATGTCCGGCTGTATGCCGATACTTCGCAACTCTTTGACTGAATGCTGCGTTGGCTTGGTTTTGATTTCGCCAGCGGAACGAATATAAGGAACCAGCGTTAGATGAATAAACAGTGATCGATCGACGCCTAATTCAAATCGCATTTGCCGAATGGCTTCCAGAAACGGCAAAGACTCAATATCACCTACCGTACCCCCGACCTCGATCAAAGCAACATCAACGCCTTCAGCACTTTCATAAACACGACGTTTAATTTCGTCAGTAATATGGGGAATGACTTGAACAGTCGCACCCAAATACTCGCCTTTGCGTTCTTTGCGCAAAACACTTTCGTAGACTTGACCGGTTGAGAAACTGTTCTTTTTAGCCATAGTGGTTTTAAGAAACCGTTCATAATGACCTAAATCAAGATCGGTCTCCGTACCATCCTCAGTTACGAAGACTTCGCCATGCTGAAATGGACTCATGGTACCCGGATCGACATTAATGTAGGGATCCAGTTTGGTCATAGTGATTTTAAGTCCCCGGGACTCAAGAATTGCGGCAAGAGAAGATGCGGCAATACCTTTTCCAAGAGACGAAACAACGCCCCCGGTAATGAAAATATATTTTGTCATTTAGAAATGTAGACTTAGGACACCAATAATTGGCGCTTTAGGCAAACCAACTAACGTTTACCCACTATTTGCAGATTTAAAAGGTGGGCAAATCAATATTACCCACACTACCGAATGTATGTATTTTAATCGACAATGCACTTGTCGTCATTGTCTTTTGGGTTTAATTGAAAACTTTGCAGTAACAAGCTGATGCAGTCCTGAGATATTTCGCTATAAAATAAGGTACTGACCCATAGATCACCCACTGCGGCAAGCGTATCATCCAAATAGATTAAAGGCATCTTCTCTCTTATCCATGGCGGAATGCCTGCCTCTTGAAACAGTTTTTTCAGCCCATGATGACCTGCTCGACCCGGCAAACAAATTTTCTCACCGCCACGACGATATCTGACTTCAACTTTCGCTGCGAACCACTGTTGAACACATATTCCTTTTGAAGCAGGAACAACATGCAAAACCTGATCATCCCAAATTTGTAGCGAAGTTTGATCTTTAGGCCAAATAATATCGTGCGCTCCCGTCAATTGCGGAACTGTTTCAGTCCTACCTTTAAGACAATACATCTTATCCCGATAACGACGAAGACTATAGCCCCGCCCTGACAAAACCGGATCGCGCTGTTCTGAAGCCATAACAATCTGGCTTAAAATATTTTCCAAGCAAACTTGTGAGGGCATTTTCAAGCTCAGAAACTGAAACCAATGCCTGAGAATAAGATGTTGCGGATGGGGATAATGCCCTTTAAGCCGACTAATACAAAGTGTGTTATCTTCATGGTTAAAAACACTAGCAAATAGCTCATCAGCAACCTCATCAACCAATACTTGCGCATCCGCACAATGCTTGGCCGAACGCGCAACGGTTTTATCAACTGCCTGCCAGCGCTGCTTTAGTAATGGTAGAACCTCGTTACGCAGAAAATTACGATCGTAATCGTTACTTAAATTACTGGGATCTTCAACCCAACTTAATTGGTGCCTTTCGGCGTAAACACTAATCGCCTGTTTAGGTGTATTTAAGAACGGCCTTAGTATAAATCCTGCTCCGAAACTTATACGCTCAGGCATTCCGGACAACCCACGTAAACCACTACCACGAAACAATTGCAACAGCACCGTTTCAAGCTGATCTTCCCTGTGTTGACCAAGCAGCAACGCGTCACCAACATTCATTAATGATTTAAAAGCTGCATATCTGGCGTTTCTGGCTGCTTCTTCTGGACTTTCGCCGGGTACAGCCTGAGCATTAACCCGTAAAACTATAAAATCAATACCCAATTCTTGAGCTTTACCTTCGCAGTGCCCAACCCAAGACTCTGCTTCAGCTTGCAAACCGTGATGTATGTGTACCGCACTAAGCCTGCTCTTGATTTGAATAATTGACGCGCAACAATGCAGCAAAACGTGGGAATCCAGCCCTCCGCTGTAACCGATATAAACTCTTTGTTGCTGACTAAGATCAAGCTTGAAAATGCTGTCAATGAGATTCTCATACAACATTTCACTTTTCACCTGAATCCTATTTCCCTGCCTCGTCAGTAAAAACTCCAAAATCCATAATCCGCTGATAACGCTTTTCCAGCACTACTTCTACAGGGAGTAGCATTAACTCGTTCATGTGACGAAGTAGCGTTTCTTTAAGGTTTCCGGCAATAGTTTTAAAATCTCTATGGCCGCCACCTAATGGCTCTCTAACCACTTCATCCAAGAAACCTTGCTCACGAATTCGATCCGAGGTGATGCCCATCGCTTCGGCAGCCAATTGCGATTTATCCGCACTTTTCCATAAAATGGACGCGCAACCTTCTGGAGAGATAACCGAATAAGTACTGTATTCCAGCATGATTAAACGATCACCCACGCCAATAGCCAAGGCACCACCCGAACCACCTTCGCCGATAATGGTGCAGATAATTGGTGTTTTCAACTTGGCCATTTCGAACAGATTTCTCGCAATCGCTTCACTCTGACCACGCTCTTCCGCATCAATACCTGGATAAGCTCCCGGCGTATCAATCAGACAAATGACCGGCATTTTAAAGCGCTCCGCCATTTTCATCATCCGCAAGGCTTTGCGATAACCTTCCGGACGAGGCATACCGAAGTTGCGATAAATTTTCTCCTTGGTATCACGGCCTTTTTGATGACCAATGACCATCACCGACTGTCCGTCAAGACGAGCCAAGCCGCAAATAATCGCAGGATCATCGGCATAAGCCCGGTCACCGTGCAGTTCATGAAAATCGGTAAATATATGCTCCACATAATCCAATGTATAAGGTCGACCTGGATGCCTAGATAACTGGGAAATTTGCCAATCGGACAGTTCAGAAAAAATTGACTCCGTCAGTGCCTGACTTCTGTCTTCGAGCTGTTTAAGTGCGTCAGAAATATTGATGTTATTGTCAAACTCCACATTACGGAGTTCTTTTATTTTCGCTTCTAGTTCAGCGATAGGTTGTTCGAAATCGAGAAATTTTAGGTCCATGGAGACTAGATATAAATAATTGTTACAGTAATGTGTAATTTTATAGAAATTTGACTATTTATTCTAAATAAATTGTTCAATTTTCTAACGGAATAAAGATTTGAAGTATTTAATTGAATACATTAAGCCAAATAGCAAAGGACTCACTCTAAGCAAGCTTTAGCAATAACATCGGACTTTATGTAAACAATCGTATTAAACAGCCCCTCGCATTTTAATTAAGACTTCCTGTCCAAAACCCCGCTCAACTAACTCCTCCTGCATTTTGGCAATTCGCCGAACTCCAGATCCCTCATCACAAGACCGGTAACTGACAATTATTAATAGCTTTGTCGATGAACATCTGAACATAAGAAAGTTTAATAAATCCAAAGTACTTTGATCGCTCCAGTGGGCATTATCCAGAATCAATATAAAAGTAGCGCTGTTACTCAAGGCCTCAAAAAACTCTGCCCCTTCGCGCAGCATTCGGATAGTATTTGCCTGAGCAACTTTTAACTGAAGCGACGCCAATTCATCAGGACTCAAGACATTCAACATTTGATGCAGCCAACTTGGCGCCAGATGACCCAAGTGCTCAATCAGCTCTCTTCCATGAGGCTCCCGGCAATGGCGCTCAAGCGCTTCCAACAACGGCATAAACGGTTCAACAACCCCCTCCATATGCACACATCGCGCACGTAACACGGACAGCTCAGGGTGATGAATACTAGCAAGGAAGGTATCGAGCAAAGTGGTTTTGCCCGCACTCTGCACCCCCTTTAAAAAAACCAATCTTCGTTTCCCGTTTGTTGACTCTTGTAAGGCTAGCACCAGCTCTGTAAATTGCAAAGCATGTTCATGCCAAACAGGTAGTCCCAAAGCATGGGGACGATAATACAAAGGATTAATCCGGTATGCTTTAAGGCTTTTAAACTGCTCACTGACTGTAACCTTTGCAATAAAACGGTAACCTTTTTTGCAAACTGTAGAAATATATTCCGGAAATTTACTATTGTCCTGCAAGGCCTTACGCAGAGAATTAACCGCCAGCCTTATAGCCGAATCATCAACAAAACGGCCGTCCCAAACCGACTTAAATAGTTCCTCATGAGAAACCAAGTTGCCAGGGTTCAATAAAAAAAACAACAATAAACGATAAATCTTGGGGGCTATTGTGATACTGACATTATCTTTCCATAGAAGCTGAGTGGTCGTATCCAGCCGAAACGCCCCGAATGTATAAGTAATATTCTGTCCCATCAAGGAACCCTCTAGTTATTATTTAGAGTTATGGAGGGTGCTAACAAACAAATAACAACTTGCTAACAACTTATGGCAGCGAAATTAGTATACTAAAAAAAATACTTACCTACGCAATTAAAACTAAAAATTTATGGCATGGATAGCGTGAAATAATCAAACAAATCTGAGCCTATGGGCTCCCGGATTAAACAACATCAATCTAAAAGAAAAATACAATGGCTTATTAATTACATGAAAACAGTAGATTTTTCTAAACTGCTTTTGTTATTTATCTTAACAATGTCACTTACTGGTTGTTCGGGGCCAGTAGTATATCGCGAACCGATAACGCGATTTCAACAAGCTTCAACTGTCGTTATTGAAGGAGTTCGCATTGAATACAGCCTTGCAAATAAAACAGAGCGCAATACTGAAATCGACCGACTTGTCGCCCAAAAAAATAGGATTGAACTCTCAACTCTAAATGACCCATCTATCCGCACATTAGACCCAGAGAGTTTGAATGCTCGCATGACTGCCCTAGATACCTTAGCCAAACATGGCCAGCTACTACTCTCTCTAGCCAGCAGCGACGCACCAGACAGAACCAAGGACGCCGCCAATTCACTGGTCAATGCTATTTCTGGGCTTTCATCGTCGCTTGATAAAGTTTCGTCCAATAAATTCAAAAGCACCGCCCAAGGCTTTGCAACCATTGCTGATGAAGCGGCCAATCTGGCTTTAGAATCCAAAATTAGCGCAGCGCTTGACAAGGCTATAATTGCGTCAGAAAGTAATGTCACAGAATTACTAAAGTTAATTCGAGATGATTTGGGGGGGATTTATGAACGTCGTCGTAGCAGCGTTAGTGCTGCCCGCAAGTTTGCGGTTGATAATTACAACATGGCGCTTAAGCAGAACCTGAGTACTGAACACCTACAACAAGCCGCTTTTAAAATCAAACAGATTGAAGATGAATGGGATAGCCTGCCATTACTACTAGGTGCCGAACCAGGTCTCGATGCTATGGCACAAACTCATCAAAAATTAGTTGCTTACGCCAAGAGCTCAAAAAGCCCCCAGGATCTGGCTGATCTAATCGAGGCCACAGATGCCTTTGTCACTCGCGCGAAAGTTATCGCAGATGCCATCAATATCATTCGAGAAGTAAAGGAGTAAACATTGATGTCAAATCCTGAAATCATTACGCGCCACGATTTAATTCGACTTATTGGTGATGTCCTCACCGAAATAGATGTATTAAGCTCACATTTTGATCCTGGCACAAAAGATAGAGATGCTTTTGATGAGCAGCGTGACAAACTTGACACAGCTCAGCGCAGATTAGTCCACAGCACCATTAATGAAAATACGAAAGAGCTCAAAGACATCTCCGCTTCATTAAAGGCTGTTAATGAAACACTCTCACGGACAAGTAGTGATATAGGCAAGATTGCCACAACATTTGAATCACTCGTTAATTTGGTTAACGTTATCCAAAAAATTGTAGAGCTGGTCCCTTAGCCTAAAATCAAGATACACATACACCCTTGCTAAATCCAAACTAATGCGAACATAGCAAAGGAAGCAACACACTGATAACGTTACGGAACCTTAATTAAAATAATAGAGATATATTATGCCTGGCGCTTATACACACATTACCATGACACAAAAAGCCATTGAAGATGCAACATTCCATCGAGTCGGGTTGTTGCATGAGGACGCTAAACTGGCGCTTGGATACTTTCAAAAATTCTGCATTGTCGGATCTCTTGCACCTGACTATCCTTATCTAGACATTGTTAATAGCCTGGTTAATGGCAATTCGGCGGCCTGGGCCGACGACGTGCATCATGGCGGTTCTGTCGAAGTGCTCCGCTCGGCTGTTAAAGAGATTCGCTGTATAACAGATATCAAGGCGCGAAGGAAGTGTATAGCCTGGTTGTTTGGCTTTGCTTCCCATATGGCAACTGACGGCACTATACACCCAGTGGTTAATTTAAAGGTCGGTGAATACATAACGCATAAACACCAGCACCGCTGCTGTGAAATGCACCAGGATGTCCATTGTCATCAGCAACTAAACCTCGGAACAGTGGATTTTAATCAACAGGTCTCCTTCAATGTACGCAGCACATCGGACGCATTAAATAATGACCGCTTTGATTCCGATGTTGCAATGTTATGGAGAAACTCCTTGCTTACCGCATACCCTGGCAAACCAGAGCCAGATATACATGGTTGGCATGCTTCTATGCACCAGATGATGCGTGTAGCGGAAGCCGGTGGCAGCATATTGTTTCCATTTGCTCGTCATGTAGCTGCGAACAAAGGATTGGTCTATCCAGTTAAGGCAGAAAATGAATTTATTATAGGCTTAGCTGTGCCGGGAGGAGCAACAATGGATTTCGATATTCTGTTTAACAAAGCCAAGGATAACGTTCTTGAATTATGGGACTACTTGGCGCTGTCTTTACAAGGCAATCCATCACCACTGGACACACTTGAAAGCTGGAGTCTGGATACCGGTGAAGACAACAATAAGCGCCTGATTTATTGGAACTAATATGATGATTAAAATATTGACTGTTTTATGTTGCTCTATGCTCCTAGTGGCTTGTGGGTCTTTGACGGCATTAGAATCTGAACAACTAAGTGAGAAAGAGCGCGGAGATATTTCCTCGCGAATGGTGAACCTGAGTCGGATTGTCGATACCTATTTTTCTACTTTATCGGTTCCTCCTACAGAACAAGATGAAGTAATCATAAATAAAGCCCTGGAAAATAGTTCTGACAGTATTGATACCAAATTTGATAACTATCAACTCCATACGCTATACCAACAAGGTTTTGCGGTGGTATTACTATGCGATAAGGATGACAAGCAAGCATTAATGGAAGATGCGGGTTGTTCAGCAGGCGTTGATAAGCAAATAAGGCAACCGGCCGACTGCAAATTTACTTTGCGGGTCGCTAAAGGTTGCCATGTGGAAGGTGGTGATCTGTAATGTTATCTGACAACGCATTAACAGACATAAAGCGCTTAAGCTGTTGTTTTATTGAGAATGATCAGCTCTGGATCATACGCTGCACATTTGGCGAATGGCAGATGATCAATCATATTTTGTCAATTTTAGGAGGGAACAAATGAAAAAAAATAAAAATGTATTGCGATCCGGATTCCTTGCAAGCACCACTTTTGCCATGACCTTAATTACACCGCTACATTCAATGGCGGCTTCGTCTCCTGTGATGATTGATCAGGGAAAAAATTGGACTGACACAGCTCGAGAAAAATTTTATACCCAAGATCAAGGCTCTCGAATCATGCCGTTAAAATGGATCAACGCCCTGAAGCAATCGAACGGCGATTCCTTTATGGCAGATAGCCTTAGTCGATACGGATACCTCCCTAATACTAAAAGTGAAGCGCCCGGTCTACCGATCGGCTTTACCGTTGCTGATGAGCATGGCGACAAAATCATCGGCCTCACTTGTTCTGCCTGCCATTCGCGCCAAATTGAAGTTTCCGGCATCTCCTACAGGATTGATGGCGGCCCCGCCATTACCGATATACAAAGCTTTATGAGTGACCTCGATATAGCAGTCAATACTGTAATCTCCGACCCTGCCGCATTTGAAAAATTCGCAATATCCGTTTTGGGCACATCTCCCAAACAACAGGACAAAGATAAATTGCGTACCGACCTAACCACTTGGTTTTTGCCCTACAACACGATTATGAAAGCATCCCTGCCCACTGACTCGCCTTGGGGACCATCCCGACTCGACGCCGTATCAATGATATTCAATCGGGTATCTGGACTCGACATTGGAGTGGCTCCAAATCACATGATTCCTGAGAACATTAAACGAGCCGACGTTCCGGCTCGCTACCCATTTATCTGGAACGCACCTATTCAAGACACCACGCAGTGGCCTGGATTTGCACCAAATGGTAATCGGATTTTTGGGCTTTCCAGAAACCTTGGCGAAGTGTTCGGCGTATTCGCAGTCTTCCATCCAAAAAAAGACGAGTCAAGACTACTTAAAATCAACTATGTTGACAATAATTCGGCTAATTTTCATGGTTTAAACAAACTGGAAAGCTTAGTCAAAAAGATCGGCCCTCCGAAATGGCCTTGGAAATTGGACACAGCACTTGCCGCCGAAGGCCAAAAAGTATTCAATAAGAAAGACCCTGCAGAAGAAAATGAAAGCTGCGCCGATTGCCACGGCATCAAAGATGGTAAAACACGTTCTCTAACTCATAAAACCTGGGCTACGCCAATCCTGGATGTCGGCACGGACTCCAGAGAAGTAAACCTGCTAAGCTCCCAAGTTAAAACCGGCATACTCGAAGGTGCGGTAATTTTTCCGGGCAAGCCGCCACTTAAAGCCATTGACTCGGCATTTTCTGTTTTAGGGACCGTAGTCGAAGGCTCCATTCTTCAGCATTACCTTCCGGTCGAACTCACCGCACAAGAGCAGAATCAACGAAGCAAGCTTGATCTATTAAAATCGAAGTTTAAAGCAGAAGTCGAAAAACTTGAAGATCTGGGTGATTTGGGCGGCTTGGATGATCTCAAGGAAGCTTTCCAAATGAAAGCACCAACTGCAACACCAAGCTTTCCCTATGAGTCTCGTGTACTTCAAGGTATTTGGGCAGTTGCACCCTACTTGCATAACGGATCTATACCAACATTGACTGAGTTATTAACTCCAGCCGAAAAACGGGTTAGCGAGTTTAAAGTCGGACCGGCTTATGATCCGGATAAAGTTGGACTTGCAATTGAACAGACCAAGTTCAACGCCACATTGAAAACAACAGACTGTACTAAAAGAGACTCCGGCAACAGTCGATGTGGACACGATTACGGCACTACCTTTACCGATAAAGAAAAGAAGGCCCTACTCGAATATCTAAAGAGCCTCTAATTTTCACCACTTTTTTGAGTAACGGAACGATCCGGACATGGACTCCGTTCCGTTATTTTGATCAGCATAAACTTCGTTTACGTGAACCCATATTACTTCTTTAAGTAGTAACTGAATGAATGAAGGATTTATAAGGACTTAACTATGAACAATATTACAACACATTATTTAGAACAATATGATGCCGCGGCCGATGCGGATAAGTTTCCGCTAGTGCGTCGCTGGATGTACAGTGAACCACTACCTTTTTTCAAAGAGCTTCGTAAAAAGCGCCCCATACTCGTGACGCCGGAATGCACGCTACTGGCCTTATTCGACGATGTTACCGATGTGCTGAATATGCCAACGGTATTTACTGTTGAGCTTTATGTGCCGAAGATGGCCGATTACTTGATGGCTCATGATGACGATGCCGTGCATACTCGCGAAAAGTCCATCATGATGGGTTTACTCAATCGCGATGATTTACCGCAAGTTAGAGCTATGGTCGCCAATATCGGCAAATCGATACTCGACCAAGCCAATGGGCGGATAGAGGTAGTCAATGATTTCTGCCGAATGGCTCCGGCGACGCTGGTTCAGGATTATTTTGGGCTAACTGGTGTTGACCGCAAAGACTTAATCAAGTGGTCTTATTGGAACCAATACAACACCTTTCACAATCAACCCTTCGATCTTCTGACGGAAGAACTATCAAAAAGCGTTGCTAACCACCAAAAAGAAGCATCGGAACAACTGGGCAAGTACATCGCCGGCTTGATTTTACGTCGCTTACCGATCGCCAAGACAGAGCAAGCCTTTAGTGCCTTGTTGACACCTTGGCATTTATTAAAAAAGCTGTTGGGAAAACAACCCGTACAAACTAAAAAGAAGCTGACCGATGACATCGTCACACGAATGCTTCGCAGTTCTTACCCGGATGCAGTAGATTTTGACATTAAGCGTCTAGGCATAAATGCGGGAGGCCTATTGATTGGCGCTATTGAAACCACTTCACAAGCGGTCGCACAAGTTATTCAATTTCTGTTGGAACGGCCGGAATTGCTCGCCAAGGCTGTCGTTGCCGCGCAAGTAGATGATCCCAAAGAATTCGACGGCATGGTCTGGGAAGCCCTAAGGTTTGTACCAATTGCCCCCTATTTGTTTCGCAAATCGGCCAGTGCGTATACCGTTGCCAAGGGTACTACTCACGCAACCACCATTAATCCTGGAACCTATGTCCTGCCGCTAACGCTTTCGGCGATGTTCGACCCTAAGGCATTCGAATCTCCGGACGAATTCATCGCTGGACGCAACTGGTATCATTACTTTCATTTTGGCTTCGGTAGCCACGAATGCATGGGTAAATATATCGGCATGATTTTAATTCCGGAGATGGTGCGACAAGTGCTGCTAAGGCCAGGCATTAAGGCACAAGCCAGTATTGATTACAAATCAGGTCCATTCCCGGAACAATATGACCTTTCTTGGGATAGTTAGCTAATATCTGCACCCTCCGCACGCTGACTCATGAACCTGTCGCATTGAGAAACCGGTAATGGCGTAACCAGATAAATTACAAATATAAATACCTTTAAGGAAAAATCATGACGGAAATAATTTTAGCCGGCCCAATCTTACGCCGGACAACGAAAAACCGGGTATGCGTTTGGTTAGCCACAGCTAAACCCATGTCGTTACGATTAACCATCACAGATATTCATGATAAGACACTAGGACAAAGTGATACGAATGACTTGAATAAACACTGCGTACAATTAGGCAAAAACCTTTGGATTTATCTATTGCAAGCGAAGCCGGACGAGACCTCCGGCTACCCCGTTGATAGGCTAATGTGTTATCGCCTGGACCAAGTAAATTCCAACAACACGACCGATCCCTTGGATCTTGCCGATCTTGCTTACGGCTCTCTTCAATATCCCAGTTTTTTTATCCCATCCAAACTTAAGCATCTATTACATGGCAGTTGCCGCAAACCTCATGGCGGGTTTAATTCAAAGACGCAAAAATTCATGCCGGATGCTCTAAGTCACGGGCATTCAATTTTGAAGGAAACTTATGATAACCTGGAGCTACGTCCAGCGCTTTTATTGCTAACAGGCGACCAGATTTATGCCGACGACGTATCCATTTCCCTATTGGCCATGCTGCGGCAACAAGCAGTAATCGTCACTGGTAAACAGGAAATGTTACCCTTGATCAATAGCCCATACAAATCTGATCCGTCGACACCCCCCCATCTGAATCCATCAACTATTCCATTGCATGGCCGTAAACTGGAACTTAGCAAAAAATATAAGCCATCCGGTGCCGGTTCCAAAGAAATAGATTCCGGTTTCAGCTCCGGAGAATCGGAAAACCATTTATTTACTTTCGGCGAATTCGCCACCATGTATATTTATGCGTTCGGTAACCTCCCCGACTGGGAACCTTTGTGGGACTGGCAACATCTGAAAGATCAGGGAGTAACCAATCCCGATGATGCTAAAAAAGCATGGGACTCGCAAGACGCGCCACTACACTCGTTCCACAGTACCTTGCCCCAAATACGTAAGTTGCTGGCAAATGTCCCCACCTACATGATCCTTGATGATCATGATGTTACAGATGATTGGAACATAACCGGCGATTGGTATGATGGTGTTCGCGATTCGCCAATGGGACGACGCATCGTCTCCAATGCCTTGGCGGCGTACTGGGCTTTTCAGGCCTGGGGTAACGATCCGGATAATTTTGATAAAGATCTGATCTTCACCATTACCCAACAGCTTAATGATGACAAAGACAATAGCGACATTGCCGACCGATTTGATCTACACACATGGAAATGTCGGGGATGGGGGTTTTCGATTCCAACCGAACCGCCCGTTATTGCAATCGATTCCCGCACCCAAAGGCAGTATGAAAACAGGTTTTACCCTGCACTACTGCTTGATCGCTATGCACTGGACTGGTTACGGGTGGAATGGGCCAAGTTAAAAACCGGTCAGAATATCGACGGCTACACCTGCCCATTAATTATCACTACCACGCCGGTCATGGGCTTTTCCACCATAGAATTTTTCCAGCAACTCGCTTTATGGCTAACGAGTCAGGTAGAAAACTTGACGGCAATACACTACCTTGAAAAACTTGCAGATAAAGATGGATTCATAACTGGCTGGATGGTAAACCAGCTGGATGCGGAATCATGGAGCTCTAACAAAGAAGGTTTTGTTAACTTTCTTGATACGCTGGGTCTCCTGGACATCAACCGTTGTGCGTTTCTTTCCGGCGATGTGCATTACGCCTTTACTGCCAACGCAAGTTTCAACTACCAAAATCGCACCTTACAATGCTTCCAGTTAACCAGCTCATCACTTTGTAATGAGCCTGACGACAAGCAATCCCGATTCTTGGAAAAAGCAGCCAGCCTCGACAAAGGCATAAAAACTCATAGCAACGGGGCCTTACTATCTAACAAGCGCTGGACCGCCAAGGTGGAATTACTGGAAATTGAAAACAGTAATATCCGTGTAAAGGCCGAGTGCAATCTGGGTTTGGTTGAGTTTAAAGCTGGATTGCCGATTAGCCATACCTTATTGACCGGTGAAGGTAAACTGGTTTTCCGCATTCCCTAATAGACAGCGGCTAATATTGAAACTGCAAATAGTGCTCAAAAAACCCAACCTGACTTTAACTTGACAAGGAGTACGTAATGTTTGGATTAGAATCGCTGGATGTTTTAATCGGTCTTGTTACAATCTATCTTATCTTTGGAATAGCCTGTACAGCTATTGTTGAAGCCTGTATGACTTGGTTAAATGTGCGTAGCAACAATCTCGAAGCGGCATTAAAAGAATTTTTGCATGGCAAGCAGGAAGATAATCAATCTTTTGTTGATGCTTTCTACCTTCACCCTCTGATACAGATGCTTAGCAAAGGTGAAGATGGACGGCCTTCATATATTCCCCCCGTAATTGTAGGACAAGTCGTGGAGTCGTTAATTACTGATAATGGCACCAAAACGCTTGCAGCTTCTATCGATTCATTACCCGACAATCGTATCAAGGGACTGCTCACGGTGCTTGCTTCGCAGGCTAATGAAGATACAGCCAAATTTCGTAAAGCCGTTGAAATAAATTTTGACGCAACGATGGACAGAGCATCCGGCTGGGTCAAGCGAACCTCACATACTTTCACCTTAGTGGTATCACTCCTGCTGGTCGTCGGGGCAAATGTGGATACGATTGACCTGGCAAGCACACTCGCCTCCAACCCTGAATCGAGGGCGAAAATGGTTGACATCGCACAACAGCATTTGAATGACACACAAAAGCAGGTCAGCTCGTTAATTGTGGCAACTGACAAAGATATGCTTGATATTGCGAAGAAACAATCCGAATCAGCGCTTGCTACAGTCAAACTGGCAGAAGCCAATATGAACTCAGCAGGATTACATCTAGGTTGGAGCAATTGTCCTACGGGAATTGAATGGCTTACTAAATCCTTTGGTCTGCTTGTTAGTGCGCTTGCTGTATCCCTAGGCGCTCCATTCTGGTTTGAAATACTGCAACGGTTTATGCAGATTCGTACCTCCGGTTTATCGCCCCGCGAAACCAAACCCAAATAAAAGCAACTAAAGTTAAAAATGGTGTTGCAAAAATCAATGACTGCGACAGTCATTTCATAAAGATAACTACTCGCTCCCCTCATCATTGAAAAACAAGTTAAAACTGCTTGACAGATTTTTTTCAAAAAAGTTTTTATTGCTTATGGGTAAAATTCTGCGAGTTATTTGTTGTGACTTAGCTTTTATTGTGTGGCATCCCTGTCCAAAGCTTTTAAATGCTTTAATTTTTCTTTGATCTTAATTTCCAGTCCACGGTCTACCGGCTGATAATAATTACGCGACGCTAACTCCTCTGGAAAGTAATTTTCCCCTGCAGCATAAGCTTCAGGCTCGTCATGCGCATAACGGTATTCTTTACCATAATCCAGCGACTTCATTAGCTTGGTCGGCGCATTTCTCAAATGCACCGGCACGCCTAAACTGCCACTTTGCCGAGCATCCGCCATAGCCGCTTTGTAAGCCATATAAACCGCATTACTTTTTGGGGCGCAGGCCAGATAAACAACAGCTTGTGCCAAAGCCAACTCACCCTCAGGACTACCTAAACGCTCCTGAGCTTCCCAGGCATTAATGCAAATTTGCAGAGCTCTTGGATCAGCGTTACCTATATCCTCCGAAGCCATTCTGACAATTCGACGGGCCAAATAAGACAAATCACAGCCGCCATCCATCATTCGGCATAACCAATACAATGAAGCATCAGGAGAACTGCCCCGCACGGATTTATGTAAGGCCGAAATCTGGTTGTAAAACTCTTCACCCTGATTGTCAAAACGACGCACACCGCCTGATAGCACTTCTCGGGCAATCGTTTCATTAATTTCCAATCCACCCTTGGCTGCGGACAGCTCTACGGCAATTTCCAACAAGTTAAGCAGTTTTCGTGCATCGCCGTCAGCTGCCTGTGCGAACTGAAGTTTTATCTCGGCAGACATTTCAATAGCTTGACCACCCAAACCGCGATACTTATCGGTCAGGGCTTTATCGATAACCACCAGCAAATCTTCGGAAGTCAAGGCGTTAAGGACATACACTCTGGCTCTGGACAATAAGGCGTTGTTCAAGGCAAAAGAGGGGTTTTCGGTCGTTGCACCGACAAAATAAACCGTACCGTCTTCAACATGAGGAAGAAAAGCGTCCTGTTGCGACTTGTTAAAACGATGTACCTCATCGACGAACAAAATAGTACGTCTTAATTGTTCCACTTGGATTTTTTTGGCTTCGGCAACTGCCGCCCTGATTTCTTTAACACCTGACAATACAGCCGATATTGGCATAAATTCGGCATCCGAATGTTGCGCAATAAGACGAGCCAGTGTGGTTTTACCTGTGCCGGGAGGCCCCCAGAAAATCATCGAATGCAAGCGCCCCTTGGCAATTGCTTCATAAAGCGGTTTGCCGGGTTTTAGGATATGTTGCTGCCCGACATAATCAGCTAATGCGGTGGGCCGCATCCGGTCAGCCAGCGGTTTGGTCAAATCATCAAAGAGCATAAAAGCAGACGAAAGGCGAAAGAGGAAAGACTAAGAGCGCAAGGTTAAGTGCTAAAGAGTACAACTTTTGCCTTTCATCTAAAGTTTAATCCGAAAAAACATCAACGCCCTTGGGCGCTTTAAACTCAAACAAAGTCTGTTTTAAAGGGGGATTCAAAATAACATTGGAAAAATAAATGCGGGTGAGTTGACCAAAATTATCACTCAACTCCATGCCACCCAACGAGTCTTTATCTAAACCAATGAGTACATATTTAAAACTGCTTTCCTGATTTTTGGGCAACAATTTTATCCACATCAAGTCGCCATCAACCCCCTGATGTTCCATGGTAAAATTGTCCTCCAATGAAATATCTCCGCTTAAAAGCAAAGCCGGTGTTGACCCAACCGATTCATCCAATTTCTTAACAGTAACCTGTTCCAGATCCGTATCATAAAACCAGACTTTGCCTGATGTAGAAACAATTTGTTGCTGAAAAGGTTTGACATAATCCCAGCGAAATTTGCCCGGCTTTTGCAGATAAAAAGCGCCAAAACTGGTTTGAGTCGGATTTCCCGCTTCATTAATTAGAACCTGCTTAAAATCAGCGCTCAATGATTTTGTATTTTTTAAAAACGCTTTCAATTGCTGAACCGGTTTATCTTCAGCATGAACCGAAGTATTCAAAATCGCCATTGCGATCAAGCCAGCCAATAATGTAATTTTACTCATAAATACCTTTTTTAGTTATTCGGCAATAATTCGTTAATCAAACTCTCGATCCGATTAACAGGAGAATCCACACAGGGAGATGATTCTTCGGGGCCTGATCCAGCAACAAAAGGATATTCCTTCGCACCAGAGCAATTTTCATTCGCCAACAAGCCGTTGGCAGGATCAACCCAAACCATTTTAATGTTGTCAGGTGGAATCAAAGTGACTGGTTGTGTTGAAATCTGCTTCATTAAGGACGTCCAGACTTGCAAGGCACCAGTCGCCCCTGTTAGCCCGGCCGGTTTATTATCGTCCCGACCGATCCAGACTACCGACAAATAATCGCCGGTGTATCCCGCAAACCAACTATCTTTTGAATCATTGGTTGTCCCTGTTTTACCGACCAGACCGTAGTTTTCAGGAAAAGTAGCATAGGCCGTGCGACCAGTACCTTCGTGCATAACTTCCTGCAAGATAGTATTGGTAATAAAAGTAACCGCTGGATCAAGAACTTGCCTTACCGTAAATGGATAACTTTGCAAGCGCGAGCCATCTGCAGCAACGACTGCCCTGATACCTTTTAGCGGCGTTGCAAAACCGTCTCCTGCCAGAGTTTGATAGATCTGGGTAACTTCCATTGGCGTTAATTGCGCAGCCCCCAAGAGAAAGGATGGAAACAGCTCCAACGGCCGTGTGATACCCATACTTCTTAAAGTTTTGGCAATTCTCGCGACGCCTATATCCATACCTATCCGCACCGTAGCCAGATTATAGGAATGCGCAAGGGCCGTATGAAAACCCACCGTACCATGCTCATTGTGATCATAGTTTTTAGGGCTCCAGTCATTGCCATTCGAGCCCTTAACCAGAATTGTCGTATCGCTGACCGGTGTAGTAATGGTGTACTTATTGGGATATTCCAATGCGGTTAAATAGACGACTGGTTTTATTAAAGAACCAATCGGCCTGACGGCATCCAGAGCACGATTAAATCCTGCGCTGGACACTTCACGACCACTCATCAACGCAGCTATTTCTCCGCTGTCCCGACGCGTCACGATCGCTGCGGCTTCAAGCTCATTGGCTTTAGGTAACTTTTCCAGTTGATCCAGTTTCTTGGATAATGAATCCTCAAGCGTATCCTGAACCCTTGTATCCAATGTTGTGAAAATCCTTAAACCCTGAGAAGTTAAATCCTCCTCTTTATAATCTTGTCTTAATTGACGTTTCACCAAATCAAGAAAACCAGGATACCGATTGGTAGACCGATGGGTATTGGCAATCACATTGAGCGGTTTGGCCCTTGCGCCAGTTGCCTGTTCTTTAGTGATATAGCCCTCCGCTTCCATTTCGTCCAACACGAGATTACGTCGTTGCATCGACCGATCGGGATAGCGTCGGGGATCATATTCAGATGGTCCACGAACCAAGGCAATCAGGGACGCTATATGTTCCAAAGGCAAATCCTTTAAAGAACTCCCAAAATAGAACTCACTGGCCAAACCAAAGCCATGCACTGCACTAGCTCCATCCTGTCCCAAGTAGATTTCATTCAAATAGGCTTCCAGAATTTCATCTTTGCTGTAGCGATATTCCAGAATCAGCGCCATAAAAGCTTCTTTTACTTTACGGTTTAAACTTCGCTCAGACGTTAAATAAAAGTTCTTAACCAACTGCTGGGTAATCGTACTGCCTCCTTGCACCATATGACCGGCAAGCACGTTTATCCACATGGCTCGGGCAATGCCCTTAAATGAAATACCGATGTGCTGATAAAAATCCCGGTCTTCTGAAGCCAACAATCCCTTGATAAGCGCATTCGGCGCTTCCTCGAGCTTAATTAAAATCCGGTCTTCTTTAATAGTGGGATATAAACTGCCTATTTGAACAGGATCAAGACGCACAATAGCAAGATCTTTGGATTGTTTAACATCAACAATATTAGCAATACCCGAAGCATTGAAATTGACGCGCATTACATTACTGGGTTGCTGCTGATCCCAGAAAGTAAATTCTCTGGTTTTTACACTAATTTGCGAGCCGTTTTTAAAATAAGTACCATCTGAAGACAAATTAACATCCAGCCGATAATGCAGCGACTGCAATAATTCTTCAAACTTGGCTGACGTCAGATTATAGCCTGCATAAAGCTCTACCGGACTGGCATAAACCCGTGCAGGAATAGACCAACGCTTGCCTTCGAACTGGGTACGTACGTTATAATCCAGGTAACCCAGATAACTCAGTAACATAAATGCACCGCCAACGATGGAAATCAGTATTGAGTTTCTAAACCAATGTGAACTCGTTTTTTTAGGTTTTGATTTCTCAGGTAACGGTTTTTTTGTGTCATATCTGCCAGATACGCTTTTTTTGGTTTTTTCTGCCATAACCTCTTACAACATTATCTTGTTAATGCCGGCTATTATACATAGAGGATTGTCTGAATCATTAACCATCTGTTCGTTACGCAAGATTAGCATCACGAAAATCCAAAGAAAGACCACTTTAAAACTCTTCCCACCCATCGTCATCACTAGTCGGCGAGGCCTGTTCGACGATAGCCGCAACAGGGAGTTGATCTATATTTTCTGTTTGCCGTCTGACTCTGGGTAAAGATCTGTCCACCCCATGAACTTCACCCTCCATTTTAAAATGCTTAACCGTAACCGTTAATTGCTGGGTCTGCTCTTCCATCGACTTTGCTGCCGCCGAAGCCTGTTGTACCAGAGCCGCATTTTGCTGGGTGACATCGTCCATTTGACAAATAGCCATATTCACTTGTTCAATACCGTTGGTTTGTTCTACAGAAGCCGCACTGATGTCTGACATAATCGTTGTTACACCATTTATGCAACTGGCAATGTCTTGCATGGTTTTTCCTGCTTGAGCAACCAGCCGACTGCCGTCCTCAACTCTTTCTACCGAATCGGCAATCAGACTTTTAATTTCACCTGCTGCAGACGCCGCTCGTTGTGCAAGATTACGAACCTCTCCAGCTACTACCGCAAAGCCCCTCCCCTGCTCTCCGGCACGCGCTGCTTCAACTGCGGCATTAAGCGCCAATATATTAGTTTGAAATGCAATGTTATCAATCACCGAAGTAATGTCTACAACCTTACGCGACGAGTCATTGATGCCACCCATCATTTTTACCACTTGCCCAATTACCCTAACGCCTTTGCAAGCAGTATCCGAAGCATTAACAGCAAGTTCACTCGCATGATGGGCATTAGCGCTATTCTGTTGCACAATTGAAATCAATTGCTGCATGCTGGCAGCGGTTTGTTCTAAACTGGCGGCCTGTTGTTCAGTACGATGAGCCAAAGACACATTACCATTTGCTATCTCTTTTGCCGCAACATGAATAGATTCAGCAACATGTTTGATTTGGCCGATAATATCATTCAGATCATCCACCATGGAATTGGCATCTTCCTTCAATTGCCCCAAAGTACCTGAATAGTGATTAGTGATTTTCTCGGTAAGATCTCCATGAGACAAAACATTGAATACACGGGCAGCTTCATTGAGTCCGCATTCGGTCGTTTCCATAAGCTGATTGATCGACTCACTGAGCTCCCGGTAAAAACCCACCTTGCCCTTCATCACAATACGTCGGGTAAAATCGCCCATCACAGCACCTACCAAAATAACGGCAACCTCTTTTTCAACTGCCACCTCTGAAGTGCGATCCAACCATTCAACAACTACTCCCAACCTATCACCTTGTTCGTTGATTACAGTATTAGCTGTTATAACCATGGAATGGCCACCTAATTCCAAATTGGCAACATAGGAGCCAGACAATGAAACCAGTAACTGTGCCTGATAAGCCGGATCTTTGTGAAATTTATCAATACAGGTACCCACTAAATTATCTACGATAAAATCCGAAAACTGTTTATGAATGTCCTCTTCGGCTTTATTGAGAATAGCGAGTACAGATTTATTGGCGTAAACAATTTTGCGATCATTGTCGGCGATCATTACGCCGGTAGAAACGTTGTCCAATGCACTCTTAACGCGTAAATTTGCATCGGAAATCAATTTGGCAGCAGCCACATCAAAACCTAACCTGATCTGCATGGCCTTAAGAGCCGCCATTACCTTACCAACTTCATCCAGACATTTAACGTCTATAGTCTTGTGATAATTCCCTTGCGAAATCTGACCAAAATGACGAATAATCGCATTAAGAGGTTGCACAATAGCTCGCAGCAAAGAAAAACTAAACCAAAGTACCAGAAAAATACCGGCAGCAATTAACAGGCAAGCTAAAAATAGTATCTGGTCATCGCGCGACTGACTTTTTTCTAATTCCGTAGTGGTATCGTCTAACTGCATTTGCAACAATTTTTGAGCGGCATCATCAACCTGCTCGGAAAGCGGGATAATTTTATCTTCAATAATTTGCTTTGCAAGTCCGATATCTTTCCCTCTCAGCGCCAAAATAACCGGTTGTAAACCTTCTTTAACCAAACGATTTCTCACGCTTGCAAATGAATCCGCCTGTTTTTTTTCATCTGTATCTAATGGGCTATCTAGGTATTCGTCCAAAATGACAGTAATCACTGCAATGTTTTTTTCAACTTCGGACGTATTTTTTGAAATTAAATCGTCAGTAGGATTAAACAGAATGGCCGAGATATGTAAACGATTAGTCAACATCAGCTTTTGTATTCGGGTAAGCTGGGTCAAAGGCAACATGTGATGATTATGGATAAGATGTAAACCTTGACTAGACTTGCTCATCCCAAAAAAACCGAGCCCACCTATTCCAAGCAACAGGAAGGACATAATAGCGATAATCATCAATAAGCGGGCTTTGATGCTAATATTTTTTGTTATGGAAAAACGATCACGCAGGTTCTTTTTAAGAATTTTTCCGTCACGGATTTTTAAATGTCCGGCCTTACCCTTAATAAACTTGGGATATGCAGCGCGGGCCTCAGCAACCTGAATTGAACTGGGTTTGCGACGAACAGAAAGGTAACCGATGAGCTTATCTTTTTCATACAAGGGAGCAACATCAGCCAACACCCAATAAAAATCTCCATTTTTACAACGATCTTTAATTATCCCACTTCTTGGATAACCCTCTTGCATAGATGACCACAAGTCATCAAAAACTTCTGTGGGCATATCAGGATGGCGATTAATTTTATGCGAAGCGCCAATCAACTCCTCTCGTGTAAAGCCGCTAATTCTTACAAAATCCTCACTTGCAAAAGTAATCAACCCATTTAAATCAGTTTTGCTAACTATAGAATCAGACTCTGTAAGAACATGCTCAACATCGGTAATCTGCATATCTATTTTCATGGAATGTTTCTTCTTGGGTAATTGCATTAAGAGGATTTTACACAAAAACGGGCTTACAACCCAAGCAATCAAAACACTCTGTTACGTTGGGTTACACAACATGATAACCCAACTTACAAGACCATTATCAGATCAACGCTCATCCACTTTAAAGAAAGACATAACTTCTTGTAACTGCATGGCCTGTCCACTCAATTCCTCAGCAGTCGCGGCAAGCTCTTCTGAACCGGAAGCGTTTTGCTGCGCCGCCTTATCCAATTGACCCACCGCATCACTGATCTGACCAATGCCTTGCGCCTGCTCTTCTGAAGAAGCAGTAATTTCTTCAACTAAATCAGCGGTTTTCTTGATATTTGGAACCATTTTCTCTAACAGTATTCCCGCTTCTTCGGCAATTTTTACGCTATTTTTTGCCAGACTATTAATTTCTTGCGCAGTAACACGACTATTTTCAGCCAGCTTTCTAACTTCGGCTGCCACTACAGTAAAACCTTTGCCATGCTCACCGGCACGCGCCGCTTCAATCGCAGCATTAAGTGACAACAGATTGGTTTTATAGGCAATATCTTCAATCAAACCAATTTTATCGGCGATTTCTTTCATCGCTTCTACAGTCCTTTTTACCGCTATTCCGCCATTAGCCGCTTCTTCTGCGGCTGTCGTCGCCATGCTATTGGTTACTTTAGCGTTTTCAGCATTTTGTTTTACAGACGCGCTTAATTCCTCAATTGAGGCAGTCGTTTCTTCTACCCCTGAAGCCTGCTCAGTCGCACTTTGACTGATAGATTGGGCTGTTGCGCTGATTTCCTGTGACGCACTGCCTAAAGCATCCGAATTGGATCGAACTTGTTGTACCACCTCAACCAAGTGTCGATGCATCTCTCTCAAAGAATCTGCTACTTCACCAATTTCATCTTCCCTTACAATTGTTATCGCTGTTTTAAAGTCACCTTCAGCCAAAGCTCCGACTACAACTTTTAATTCATTCAGAGGCCCGATAATGCCGCGGGTTATAAGCCACCCCATCACTCCGGTAAATAACAAAATACCAGCCGCAATGATGTTTAGCATCTGGCTGGCACTGGCCTTGGCCAGGACAGCGTCTTCAGCCCCTTTTTTTGCTATAACACCGTTATAATCAATATCAGCTTGTATAGCCGCATTTAACCTCTCGGCCTGCTGAAGATACTGTGTAAGTGTTTCTCGCGCTTCATCATTTTTATTGTCACGGGAAAGCGTGAGCACTTTTTCAATGCCAAGCTGATATTCTTTATAAGCCGTGACCGCTTCATTTAATAACTGTTTGTCCTTATCGTCGGCAAAACAACTTGCACCATTACAGCCATCAAATGCATATTTTTTAAAAGCGGCACTGAGTGCGTCTTGAGCTTCTTTGATCTTAATTTCGATTTCCGCCATTTTTGTCGCATCAGTATTAAGAACATGTCGATAAATACGGACCCGCAGACGACCAAAGGACACAGCTGCTTCATCCAATACCTGAATACTGGGAACTACATTAATATTACCAAAATTTGCTTTATCATAAACCTCTTGCATTCGATTTTGTCCCAGCCATGCAATCGCAACCAAACCAACAATAGCGGCAGAAACCAGTAAAATCATCTTTCTAACAATAGTCATCTTCATTTTTATTCACCTATAAATTAAAAGCACATGGATATTTCGAACGGTATGAAGCTTTTTTGCATTCTCAAAGTTTACATTTCATTAATTTCATGACCACCATCGTAATCACCAACTTGTTTGAGTTGAGATAGTTCTTTTACCGAGAGTACACGATTAATATTCAACAAAATAATAAACTCGTCACCCACACGACCCATAGCCTGAATAAAATCGGTTCGAATCTCTGCTCCGAAATCAGGTGCAGGCATAATATTCGCTTCAGGTATCTCTAAGATCTCATCAACCGCATCGACTAACATACCCAACAACTGCGACTCATCCTTGTATTCGACTTGTACCAGCACAATACAGCTGCGCTTGGTTATCTCACTACAGTGCTTGCCCAGACGAGCAGATAAATCAATCACCGGCACCACATTACCCCGGAGATTAATAACGCCGCGAATATAATCAGGCGTCATTGGCACATAAGTAATCGTGTTGATTTCAATGATTTCTTTAACATCTAGAATACTGATGGCCAGATTCTTGTTGCCTGCCTGAAACGTTAGATACTGACGCAGTTGATCCTGAATCACCATCTGATTTTGTTTGTCATTTCTTTGCAATAATTGGTTCATGGTTGATTCTACCTGTCAAAATCGTTCAAAATCATTTTCATTAAACTCCGGTTTCTTGCCGCCGGCCTTGGGACCTGACATTGGCTTGAGGGGCGCTGTTACTCCCCCACCTGAACTTAAATGGGGGGTTGCTTTAGCGGAGTATTGTTTTA